>JASHYD010000076.1 GCA_030043175.1 Xanthobacteraceae bacterium
ACTCGCCGGCGCTGCGCTCGTTGTTGGAGACGCTATATGCGGAGCAACGAGCGCTGTTCGGATGCTCCGTGATCATGGCAGGCGCGACGCTCATCAGCGCTACGTTCATTCATCTTGCTGAACGCGAGGCGCAGCCCGACAAGTTCGGTACCATTCCGGACGCCATGTGGTGGTCGATCGTGATGCTCGGCACTATCGGGTATGGTGACGTCGTGCCAATAACGCCACTTGGCAAGTTCGTCGCGGCGATGACCATCCTGTGTGGGCTTGTCATGATCGCGCTGCCGGTCGGCATTGTCGCGACCGCCTTTTCAGAGCAGATTCACCGTCGCGATTTCGTGGTGACTTGGGGAATGGTCGCACGGGTGCCGCTGTTCGCCGGACTCGACGCGACGGCGATCGCCGACATCATGCGGCTGTTGCGAGCACAGACAGTTGAGGCCGGCGAACTCATCGTGCGCCGCGGCGACCACGCTCACTCGATGTATTTCATCGCCCGCGGCGAGGTTGGCATCGATCTCAATGGCAAGCATATCCGGCTCGGCGTCGGCCATTTTTTTGGCGAGATCGCGGTGCTGCGGCGGGCGCGACGCTCTGCCAGCGTGACGGCTATCACAAGAACCAACCTGCTTGTGCTCGACGGCAACGATTTTCACGCACTCATGGAACAGGAGCCGCAGATCGCCGCGCGAGTGAATGCTGTGGTGCGCGACCGCGTGGGCCGCGAGGTGGTATCGCCCAGAGGAGACATCGTGGCCGACGAGATCACAGCCGGGACGGAAGAACCGTGAGCCTACACTTCGGCTTGCCGCTTTACGTGGCTTTTGAGCGGTTAAGGGCCTAGCCGACCGCTGAATGCCCACCTAGGTAGAGGTGGCCATCACCGGCCGGGAAGGCCTGCGATGTTTGATCCTCATCGACGAACCAATGCGCGGCGATGAGCGCGTCTTCAAGCCCGTGATCCAGCGGCAGCGCGCGCCACCAGGTCGTCGGCGGCTAGCTCAATGCCGTTCTCGTCTATCACCCTCGAATCAATCCAGCGGCCATCCTCGTCCCGAAGCCGTTTGATGAAAATGCGCCAGATTACCAGCGGAGGGGCTCGCCGGGCGAGTTCGCGTTCGGATAGGATCGGCCGGTAATCCGATCAATGTGCAGCCTCCTCCGCCGGCTGCTGTGCAACGGCATCCGACGACACCAAGCGCGCGCTCGGCGCTTGTCAGCTCCTCGATCCATTGAGGGCAAGCGCAAGGTGGCTGAGGCCGATCTTGGGCCGGTCAGTATCTGGCGACGTTGATGGGAGCGCGACGATGACGTCTTGTGCTGGTTCATTCTCACGATCGCGTTTCTGCTCGATCCAGCCGCAATGCTCTTGCTCCTCGCCGCTGCCGCGCGGCGGTAGCCCTGTGAATTCACGGCGCGCCTAAAACGCTTGTTGAGGAGGTAGTGCATCGAGGAGTTGACTGCATGTCGAGTAAGCGGAAGGCTGAACGATGAGGGTGAGCACGGTGCATGTACGCCGGAAGGAACGGCGCAACTAACGCTGGCTTATTCAGTCGCGCCAGTGCGTCGGATGGGCATCGACGCTTCCCCGTCGTGACGTCTATCCATCCATCAAGGATGCTCCGGAGGCATGGCAACGCAAGCGCATGCTCGCCTGACGCGTCGATAACGGGCGGCCCATGCGGACGAAAGACGCGGGGACGTCCCGATACGGGATCAATCAACCCAGTCCCGCCTCCAAGCTGGGCGGGTTCGTCTTTCCAGGGTGCGCGAGTTAAACCACCGGCGGGCATGCTGTTCCTCATTGCGCAGCAATTTTCTTTCCGGGTTCCAGATTTTCAAGCCGTCGGCTGCATAGAGACACCCCGTAGCTCCGGCGCGATCAACGGGAAAATGGCGAACAGCGGCGCACCATAAGCAATGCCCGACAGCGCCGATGTGGCGACGAGACCGTGTCCGTCGAGTTCAACACGGACATTCGCCAGTTTGAGGTCGCCAAGAGGGATGTTCCCCGACTGACAACTCACCGTGTTTTTCAGCCGGTATGACAATTCCAATGTTGTCAGATAGAACGCATTGCGTTAGGGCAAGCACGACAATCAATGCCGCGCCTGAAAGACGACTTCAGGGAACCTTGTCGACGACCTTGTGAGCAACAGCGAATTCGAGCCGCGCAGATAGTTGTCGAAAAATGCCAACTGGTAGGCTTCGATGATTGCCTCGCAACGCGCCCCGTCGATGGGGCCAGTCAGGCCGAGTTTCGCGACTAGCGGCGACCAAAATGTCGTATCGCCGAAATTGGCATGGAAAGCGCCCGTGATCTGAAGGAAGAAACCATCGCCACGCAGATTGGTAAAGACCTGACCCATACCGCTGAGGTGGCGGTCGACTTCGGGTTGAGGCCATCCCTCGTCGCGCATGTCAACAGCGAGTCGAGTGATGAACATGGTGGGCTGACCGAGGCTCTTAGTCAGCACACGCTTTGTCATCGGGCTTTCCATTACCATGCAGGCGCGAATGCCCGGGTCGGCCAGGCATGCCTCCGGTACTTCAATCCCGCCGAGCGAGATGCCGAACAGGCCAACCTGCTGCAAGTCCAGGCGGCCAGCGAGAAGGCCATGTCGGTTGAGCTCCGTCAATTGCTGGCGTGTGAATACCGCATCTTGCGCCAAGTAGCTAATGAACCCTTCAGGGAATGATCTGCCGTTCATTCGGGGAGACGGAAAGCCGGGATTGATGCTTTGATCGATGAGGCGCTGCATCAATGTCCGGGGAATGGCGTCAAGATTTCGTCCGTCATCGAGGCGAGTCGACGCCGCCGTACCCGGTTGATCCAAGCACACGATGATGTATCCGTGTGAAACGAGCGCCTGAACTTGGGCATAGTTGGAGTTTCTAAACCCGTCCGCCCCAGAAAGGAAGATGAGTACCGGCATCCGGCCTGCCGCAGTTGCCGGCCAGGCATTTTCGACGGCGTTCGTCTCGACATAGCGTAGATGTGACACCAGAAAGGTCGGGAAACCAAGTACCGCCATCAATTGAACGGACACTCGATCAGCGTTGGTGAGATACATGGCGCGACGACCCGTTGCTCCAGATTCGGCCGGATAGTAGATTTGTGCGACAAGGACTCTTCGATCGTTAGCATTTTGCGAAAACACATCCGAGCGTGAGTCGTCTTTCCATTGCACGACAAATGTTCCAACGCCGAATGGCCCATCAGGTATTGGGAATGAAAAGACGGGAAAGACGGTCGCCAGAATAGAAGAGACGCCAAGCACGAAAAGGCCACTGACGACCATGCAAGTGGTGACCCAGCGCGGACACCGGATAAGCCGTCCACACAGATAGGTCAAGGCCACGCCCGTGGCCAGCCCATAGCCAGGGACCAGTTGCCAACGTGCGCCTTCGACGAGAATCTGTATCGCAGCAGCAATCGGCACGAACGGCGCGAGCCGGCGCCATCCTCGCATCGACGCAGGCCGCACAAATGACAGCAACCCAATCAGAGCGACGATAAGAAACAAGACCTCCAGAAGTCTCATCAATCACGTGTTCCAGCGCTGCAGTTACAGAGCTAAGTCACGCTCATCAAGCCCCAGCCCTAGCCTACCGGCGGCCGGCCAAAGGGTGTGAAGGCTCAGTCCATCGCCGATAGGCAGAAGCTGAGCGTAATCTACTCCTCCGACACTCAAGTATCTAGCCACTTAGGCGCTCACCAAGAGTTACCAGATATCCACGCTCGCTAGATTGGCGATGTGGGCAACGACATGGTACCCAACGTCGGGTGCATTGATTACGTTCCTGCGGCGTTCGTCTTTCCAGCTGCCAAAACCTATCATTCGTTGTAGCGAGCAATTGAATTTCAATGTCTCGTGCGAGCTCCCATCGGTGGTAATCGCGCGGCATACAACGTCCTCATTGGTGGTCTTTTTGCATTGAGGACGCAGGGTATGCGCGTCCGCTCCCGTCGATAAACCCCAACACCGTAGCGATCATTACAAATCCGAGAGTCGTGTTCTCCACCTTATGACTGAACTAGACGGTCTTTAGGCAACATCCCAATCGCGTGCTTACGTTCATTGTCCAAGGTCAATCCTCTTTCAGAATGAAGGCTGGCGGGACGAATGGCGCAACGACACAGCGGGGGCGAGTCGCTTCCTGATCGTCCGTTGCTACCGATGCGAGCGACCTCAGGCGCACTTTCGTGCCCGACGTAGCTTCGTTTCGAACGCGGCGCGGCGCCTCTGAGGCGCACCGCGCTGATCGCTGGCAAACAACACGTTTAGTAACGTCCTTGAATGGCGGCAAATTGCCGAGCAATAGAAGCTGCCTCTTTGAGGACCGGACATTCCTTGCGATTCCGCTGTTTGCACTTTGATTGGGATTCAGCGTCGTTGATTCGCACCTCGTATCCTCGCCGTGTTGCCTGCAGTCCACATTCAGGGCACGTCAAAGGAGCTCCGTTGTCATTGCTCATCATTACCCCATGCATTTCCCCAGGGCCCCGTTTGACTGCGCCTGGCACATATTGAAAGCGCACAGAACATCGGTGTGCCCCGACTAGCATCGGAAGCTTGGTCTTTTGAGGGGTCAGCAAGCTCAATGCATTGCGATAAATCAACCGTTCGCGAGGCCGCATCGGCGATCTAGTAACGCTCGACTTTGATCATCGCGGCGCCCGCTCGCATCGTCTCAGTCACTACGGCCGCGATACTGGGAAGCGCAGGCTTGTCTATCCGTGCCGGGAAGTCGCTGTGACGCGGAGAAGAAAAGAAACGTGCTCTAGCCGCCCGATAATGTGTAACGACCGCGGCTCGGCGAGGGCGCGCAAACAAAAAATGGCATAAGGAAACCCATCGGGCCGCTCTCGCAGGTAGGCTCTTGAAGAAAAAAACGTCAAAATGGGGTACTGCCCGGAACGATGGCGGGGCTTGTCGAGCTTTCGGGTGCAGTCATCGAAAGCCCGCAAGGCTTGCATTCAAATGCGTACAAGCTTTCGGTGAAGGCGCGCCTGATGATCTGGAAGGTCATCGGTCTGCCGCAGATCGGGCAGGCAAATTCGTTGCTGGGTGTGTAATCTTCGCTCATTAGAGCTTTATGCACTGGATGGCAGAGTGCGACCTTGACGCGGATCAACACGTCGGCAAAGGCGCCGGCTGGGCTTCGCAGCCGCCCTGCCAATGCTCCACGCCCTACCTTTGCTTCCCGCAAAACTCGGTCGGATGTCAACGTCGTGGTGATAGGAAGCCGCGGGCTGTCGCACCGGCTGGATGGAGTTGGCCAAGCGACCCAGCCGCGCTCACGCGGTATTTCAGCGTAAAGATGATCGAGGATCGCCATGCGCGGCGCCATGATGGGTCACGTCACCAAGGTCACAGTCATTACCATTCCCATTTCCAATGCCGACTCTTGCGGCGGTCAAGATGCGGAACGCAGAGTACCGCCCTGGCGGTGGACGCGATGGAAAGGCCGAACTGGGATTTAGAGCAGGCACTACACTGTGGTTGCCGCTTCTTATTGTTCGGCAAGCAGGCGTCGAACACCGCCGCCGTCAGGCGGACGAACGACCGACCCGTTTCGCTGATGTAAATCCGACCGTTCGTCGCGTTGGACGATGCGGATGCCGCTCAGCTTGTCCACAGATGCAATCTCGCCGGCCTGGCTGACGTCATTGCCTCTTTGCGGAAGCCAATCGAGTGTCGACCGACCATCGGCGCATCAAGCAAGAGGATCGTCCAGTACCTATGACGTGGGTTCCTATACGCTGCCTGGCATGTGGCGCGATCCATTTCGTCAATCCAAAGATTGGCAAGTTGATGAGCGAGGGCCGCGAATAACCGGCCGGGAGCTTTCATAGAGATCGCCGGGCCGTTCAGGCTTGTCATCGTCGGTAGCCCAGCCTTGCACGCGAAGGCCGGTAGTAGGGCATCGGTACAGGAAGGCTGGCATTTGACGACGTTAGCCGTACCTGCCCTGCTCGCATTACGAAATGTCAATGAATCTGCTGTTGGGCTGCCTGGGCCTCTGAGGGGTGGTCGCCGACTGGGCGCGAACTCCATTGTCTCCAGAAGTCCGAGGCTTGGCGCGAACGGAGTTTTTGCTTCCGCAACCGGTCTTTTCGCAGCGGGGCCGCCCACGGCCTACGCTGATCCTTACGTCCAAGTCGGGCTTTAAGTGACACCGGCGGCTTCTGCACGCAATCCACGCGTCTGGCAGCTTCGCCGCGCCGTTCTGCAAGGCATTCGCCTCTCGCAAAGGAGATTAAGACTGCGAGGTCATTTCAGTCGGCTAAGCCAAAGGGCTTTTCGCGGCGCGGTAGATCGCGGCTGCATTGGTTCTGGCTTGCGCACTATCAAACGGTTACCGCATCATTCCTTTTCTTGAGGAAGCTTGGACAGCAAGTGAGGCCAGTTCCGAGCGACAAGACCCCGTATGCCGTCGTCTACAACATCGATGCTGTCGAGGGCCTCAATCTCACGGCGGATGACGTCAAGGTCGTCTGGACTGAGGCGGCGGCCGTCGAAAAATTCCATCGGCATGGAGGCCAATGCGCAGGCCGGGAGGATCGTTCCACAAGTAGTTATCTCCGCACCTCTTCCCTGGCTCGTGCCAAGAAGCCCCGCCCCAAATGCCGTTTCTGCCAAGCTCAGTCAAATGGCGAAGAAAGGCGAACGCGGTCTTCAGGGTACCGGCAAGGTTGAATCCCGCCCGGTTCAATAGAAGGAACCACTTCGCACAATCCACAAAAACCGTCGCGAGCGGCGACCGTTTCTAG
>JASHYD010000773.1 GCA_030043175.1 Xanthobacteraceae bacterium
GCGACGGTGGCGGGGCGCGCGCGCGATCTCGCCGCGATCGTCGATCACCTGCAGGGCATCAACCGCAGCATGCTCAACCGCCTGCGGCCGATGGCCCTCGGCCATCTGCCATTGCATGAAATCATTGCCGAGCTTGTGCGTGATCGGGCGCGGGAGCACCCCCATATCGCCTTCGCGCACAATGTCGAAACGCTCGAGCGAAGCTACGACGACACGGTGGACCTGACACTCTATCGTTGCGTGCAGGAAAGCCTGACCAACGCGATTCGCCATGCGAATGCGAAGTCGATCGAGGTGAGAGTGGCGGTCTGCGGCGGTGCGCACCGTGGGTCGGCTCAAGGGCAACGAACGTCCGGCGTCGCGGCTTCCGCTGACGGTTCGCCACCAGGGCGTTTACGGCCGTGTTCCACGGGTTATGGAGAGGGTCGCGGTGGGGGCCCCCCACGGGCTCGGACCGGCGCGGATGCCCCCCCGGCCGGCCCGGTGATTGACGTCGCGGTTGGCGGTGAGGGTGACCTCTCCCGGCAAGCGGACAGAAGTGAAGCGGCATGGCTCCAACTCACGGTGCGCGACGATGGCCTCGGCATTGCGGCCGGCCAGGCACCGGGTTTCGGACTTCGCGGCATGCAGGAACGCGTTGAGGCGCTCGGCGGCGCGTTCGCGATTGAACCAGGAAGCGGCTGCGGCACCTGCGTGCGCATCGTCATCCCGCTCTCGCAATCGAGCGGCGCGGCGCCGCTTGCGGACGTGCGATGGCGTGCGCAATAACGTCGGTCGATATCAAGCAGTAGAGTGACGCGCTGGCAGCACCCCATGACCTCGGTTCTCATCATCGACGATCACCCCATCGTGCTGCAGGGCTGCCGGCGCGTGCTCGAGGACGCCGGCGTGGAACCGGTCCTGACCGCAAGCGATCTTGTCGCCGGCTACCGGCTCTATCGGCGCCATCAGCCCGACGTTATCGTTATTGACCTCGCTATCCGCGGCAAGGGCCTCGGTGGACTCGACCTTATTCGCCGCATTCGCACCCACAATCCGCGCGCCCGCATCCTGGTGCTCAGCATGCACAACGATGCGATGATCGTGGCGCATTCGCTGGAGGCGGGGGCGACCGGTTACGTGCTCAAGGACACCTCGTCGGAACAGCTTGTCAAAGCAGTGCAGCAGATCGCGAGCGGAGTGCCTTACCTTGACAACGAGCTGGCCGTGAAGGTGGCGCTCGCCGGTTCGAGCGTGGTGCGCCGCAATCCGCTGTCAGACCTGACCCCGCGCGAGTTGCAAGTGCTGGCGCTGCTCGCTGACGGCAAGACCTATGACCGTATCTCCGGCGAACTCCACGTGAGCTACAAAACCGTCGTCAATGTCAGCTCTCAACTCAAGCAGAAACTTAAGGCAAGCAATCTTCCCGAACTGGTGAGCACGGCCGTCAAGCTGCTGGCGGCGCCCTCCTGATGCGGCGCGCTGCCCCCGCGGCGTGCCGAGAGGGCAGGAGCATCGCGGGAATCTCGCTCGCGTTCAAAATGACCCTTCAGTTCCCCATGCCAATCGACGCGTCTCGGAGTGGAACGCGGCTCGCTTCACTTCGTTGAGATCAACGGCGGGCACGTGCGGGACACATAGGGTCGAAACTATGATTCCGAACGCCATAAGTGGGCCCCTGTTTGTGATCGCACTTCTTGGCAGTGTCGCGTATGCGACGGACGCTGCCGCCAGGGATTACGGCCAATACGGCAATGTCGATCCAGCAATACGAGAATGGGTTGAGGGTCTGAAGGACAAGACAGGTCAGGGCTGTTGCGCAACCGCCGACGGACACCCCGCAGAATATGAATGGGACATCGCTGGCAACCACTATAAGGTGCGAATTGAAGGCGAATGGCACGATGTCCCTGCCGAGGCCGTCATTGATGAGCCCAACAGGCTCGGCTATGCAACAGTCTGGTATTGGTGGACCTTCGACCACGATGGACAGAAGACCTATCACATAAGGTGTTTCTTGCGCGGCTCCGGGGGTTGACCGGATCTCGCCGCTTTCCATCGAATCTGCGCCCTCGAATCTGCGCCCTCGAGTCTGCGCCGCACAGCAGTCGGTGCGGGAACGCGCGCGACTTGATCGAGGCTTTCGTTTGCACCCATGTTTGACGTTGCATGCCGATGCCAGCTGCACACCGGAGCAATGCGGCGGAATGTTTGGCGCGTTTTGCGACTTGGGAAACGCTGCCCCTCAACAGCGTATTGCGGCTTACGGCGCATTATCCTTCGCTACGGCAATCAGGCGCTCGAGGTTGTCCGGGAAGCCGACGAACGACTCGCCAGATACCGTTTCACGGGGCGAACTGCAGGTTCTCCATCGCCTCGATATTGCATTCTTCACGGCGATGCCGGCGACCTCGCGGGTCAGGCACACAAGTGAAAATCATCGCGGGTGGGCGGGCCCCCCACAACTGCGGGCGAGACGGCAGGTGCTTCGAGGTGACCATCCGCCTGCGCGGACTGATCGCCAAAAGTTCCCGCTCGGTCTTGGACCTTGATCAAATGACAGACAACCAGGGTCCGGCCAAAGCGATCGGCGAAGACAAGGCGGAACGTCGCTACGGGCTGCCTGTCGGGCAAAGCCGTGCGCTTTGTTAGTCCTTGAAGATCGCCATATCCTTGACCGGCAGCGGCCCGGGCAAGGTCTCGACAAATGCGTAGATATCAGCGATCTGCTGATCTGACATGACGTCTTTGCTGTAAGCGGGCATATCGCTGATGGGCTGCCGAAGTTGGGCCTTGAAGCCGTCGAACGGCATTGCGGTCCTGGCAAGGATCGGGGCGGGGCCGTTCATGGCGCCGCCTTGCCCGGAGCGCCCATGGCACGCAAAGCACGTTGCGAGATAGAGCCGCTTGCCATTGGCGGCGTCTCCCGGCGGGACGTCCTG
The DNA here is from genome assembly GCA_030043175.1 of Xanthobacteraceae bacterium. The sequence continues at coordinate 2,922 of JASHYD010000773.1, forward strand.
GGCCAATGCCAAGCCGGCAAATCCGGGCGAATATAGACTCCACACCACCGCGCTCTTGCCGAGAAGGTTCAACACTTTACGCATCAAGAAACGCCTCGCTCGAGGATGAGATTGCAAAAAAAAACCTGCCATTGCCTCGCCCGCTTTACAGGCAGGAAGCATGCGTTCCCGGTCACTCTCTTTCGCAAAGCGGGCAGGCCATTTCTTCTCAGCGCGGGTCCGTCACAACATCGACCAGCGCCGGCTCGCCGCGCTTAACGACCGCGAGCGCTCGCTTGAGCGCCGGCGCCAGGTCCTTCGGATCGCTGATCGGCCCCTCGCCATGGACTCCGAATCCGCGCGCGACGGTGGCGAAATCGACGTTCGGCTCCGTGATGGTCGTGCCGATGTGAGCGTTCTCGATGCCGCGGCCGTGCCGGTTCGCCATCGCCTGCAGGTACATGTATTCCTGGTGATAGGCGCGATTGTTCTGCACGACGTAAAGCAGCGGAATGCGATGGTGGGCAGCCGTCCACAACGTGCTCGGCACGTAGAGTAGATCGCCGTCGCCGTTGAACGTCACGGTCAGGCGGCCACGTCGCTTGTTGGCAAGCGCGGCGCCGAGCGAGGCCGGCGCGTTGTAGCCGACGCCGGCACCGCCCGCGCCGCCGTTCCAGCGATGGACCTTGTCGATATTCCATAGCCGCATCGGCCACGCATTGCCGATGGTGCTACCGACCAGCGACCAATCCTCGTCCTTGATCTGGGCATAGACCTCGGCGCACATCCGACCGGTGGTGATCGGGGACGAATCCCAGCCGATCGTCGCATCGGATTTCGCCTGCTCCAGCATGGCGAGGTGTGCCGCCGCATATCGCTTGCCGCGCGCTTCGTAGGCGGACTTGCGGTTGCCATCGATCAACCTCTTGACCGCCTCGGTGAGCGCCGGCAGTGAGGCTTCGCCATCGCCGGCGACCGACATGTCGGTATCGGAGAAGCGGCCGAAATCCTGATAGTTGGCCTTGAGATACATGTCGCGCAGGCCAACCGAGATGATCTTGGCGGTGCGCTTGTAGAGCGGTTGGGAGGTACGCACGATGCGGTCGTGGAAGGCGTTGAGCGCCGCCCACTGATCGTTCATCTCGATCGCCAGGATCACGTCGGCCTGGCCGACCACCGCGGTGCGCCGGAACGTCTGGTTGAGCGGATGGCGGGACGGGAAGTTGGTACGCCCGAACCGGTCCATCACCGCGCATTGCAGGACCTCGGCAAGCTCGACGAGCCGTTCCATTCCCGCTTGCGTGCGCGCCATGCGGTCGACCACGATGAGTGGGGCTTCGGCGTTGACGAGGAGCCTTGCGACATCGGCGATGGCGCCCGAATCGGCCTGCGGCGGCACCACCTTTGACAACTTGGGGATACGCAGGTTTTCCGCGTCCTGGATCGGATTTTCCTGCAATTCTGCGTCGAGCGAGAGCAACACCGGTCCCATCGGCGGGGTCGTGGCGATCTTGTAGGCGCGTACGGCCGACTCGGCGAAATGCTGCAGCGAGGCCGGCTGGTCGTCCCATTTGGTGTAGTCGCGAACGCCGGCCGCAATGTCGACCGCCGAATGCACCCACTCGGCCGTGCTGCTGCCGCGCTTGTTGGCTTCCAGGATGTTGCCGCCAATGCAATAGACCGGGACCCGGTCGCACCAGGCGTTGTATATGGCCATGGTGGCGTGCTGCAGGCCGACCACCCCGTGGCAGACCATGGCGAGCGGCTTGCCTTCCATTTTCGCATAGCCATGGCCCATCGCCACCGCGATTTCCTCGTGGTTGCAGGTGAGGATCTCCGGCTTGACATTCCCGCCATAGTTGATGACGGCTTCGTGGAGACCACGGAAGCTCGAGGCGCAGTTCATGGCAAGGTAATCGATGTCGAGCGTCTTGAGCACGTCGACCATGAAGTCGCCGCCGCTCGTGGTCTGGGTCTGAGGATCTTTCTCGGGCGGCGAGGTCTCAAGCGCGGTCTGGATCGGCCCTGGCGCAGCTGCCTTGAGGTTCGCTCGCGGCGCGACGTCCTGCGCGGTGGCTACCGATGGTGTCACTGCCGCAGCGCCCGCAAGCGTCGCGCCTTTGAGGAACTTGCGGCGATCCGGATCGAGCGGCGGGCGGCGTTTCGACATGATTCTCCTCTAAGGCTGATCGGCAGGCTGAGCTCGCAGCGGAATTTATCAATTCTCGACTCGACATCCCATCCGGTCAAGGCCGCCCGCCATGGCACTCTCCGCCGGATGTCGGGCCATAATGTCGGATATCGAGGCCTGTGACACCGTTGTGGATATACAGCTGACCTCAAGGCCTTTCGCCGCTCAGATATCCGCGCCGTTGAGGCCACTCCACTTGTCGCGGGGTCGGGTCGCCTGCTGGGCATGACTGCGACGCCGCGGCGAAGGCCGCGTCAACCCACGGAATCCGAACTGCGGTCATTGGACAGGTTTGCACGGCCGGCCGCCGACCTGATTGAACGCAATGAGGCCCAAGCGGCGTTGCGCGAAAGCAGGGAGCAGTTTCGGTGGCTCGCTTCGATCGTCGAGTTCCATGATGACGCGATAGTCGGCAAGAGCCTCGAAGGCATCATCCAAAGCCGGAACAAGGGCGCGGAGCGGCTCTTCGGCTACCCGGCGGAGGAAGTCATCGGTAAGTCGATCACGATCCTGATCCCGGTGGAGCGTCAAGCGAGGAGCGACAATTCCTCAGGCTCATCCGGCGCAGTCGCATTATGAAACCGTTCATCGGCGCAGTATGCAAGCCTGGTCGATATTTCGCTGACTGTCTCGCCTGTGAGAGACGAGGCAGAAGAAATCGTCGGGGCCTCGAAGATCGCCCGTAGGTGGCGACGTAGGCTCAACTGGCACGCTGAGGGTCTCGCGTGCGAAATCACGGTTCTGACTTGATTGGCCAGGGGCTGGCCGTTGGGAGGCGACGCTGACGAGCCTCCTATCGACTATGCCATCAAAGAAACAATTGTCTGGCCATCGCCATTGTGCCGATAGCCGGATCATTATCGCCGCTAACAGTGTGAAAGGGCCGCCATCTGCACGTATCCGGCTTGAATTCGATTATTAATTTATAGTAACCTACTGGCTTAGTTGGCGCTATAGGTTGGGCTTAAACGCTTGCGCAACTTTGGGGGCGCGATGGTGTCCGGGGGGTCTCGGTCAGCTCACGCGAAGA
>JASHYD010000774.1 GCA_030043175.1 Xanthobacteraceae bacterium
CCGGGACCTCTGGTCTATCATCCATCCTCTCCACTAAAGGCCATCGAATTGGAAGCGGGCGGCGCGCAAGTCGAATATGTCGAAGGGGATGACATCTCGCGGGCAGTGGAGGTCGCAAAGGGAGCCGATGCCGCCATAATCTTCGCACATCAATGGATGGCTGAAACGTACGACGCGCCCGATCTCACGCTCCCGGACGACCAAGATGATCTGATTGCAGCGGTCGCCGCAATGAACCAAAACACGGTGGTCGTACTTGAAACTGGCGGGCCAGTGCGCATGCCGTGGCTCTCGTCTACGGGAGCCGTTATTGAAGCCTGGTATCCGGGGGCACGCGGTGGGGAGGCGATTGCCCGTGTTTTATTCGGCGAAGTAAACCCGTCAGGCCGATTGCCAATTACGTTTCCGTTGGACGAATCGCAGCTTCCGCGGAGGAAAACGACGGCCAGCGCTGCGAGCTCGAATACAGGCAACGCTGCCGACAATCAGGCAGTCGACGTGAATTATCACGAGGGCGCGGACGTAGGCTACAAGTGGTTTGACAAGCGTGGCATCAAAACCCTCTTTCCATTTGGTTTTGGACTTTCCTACACTGCTTTCGCTTACATGGAACTAACCGCCACGAACTCGGGATCACGTGTCACGATATCCCTCGAAGTCAAGAACGTCGGCACGTATCGAGGCGCTGCTGTCCCGCAGTTCTACGTGCGCCGCCGGGACGACACTGCTTTCCCGATCCGCCTTGTCGGCTGGCATCGCGTGATGCTTGATCCTGGCGAGACACGACGCGTGACAGCCACGATCGATCCTCGTCTGCTGGCCCGTTTCGACGCTGGGGCCGGTAATTGGGAAATCACGCCTGGCCGCTATACCGTGGAGGCAGGTGCCAATGCCGGTGAGGTATTGCTGACGACTGACTTCACCATGCCGGCGTTCCGATTATAAGAATTGAATCATTCATCGTGCCGAGAAGTCCGGTCATGTTGCCGTCGAAACCATACTCCCCTCGGCGCCGGAGCCTCGTCATGACCGAATGTCTGATAGGCCGTCGTGCGTCGCAACGGCGCACGTAACGCATCGGTTCTCCTGTCGGGTCCGCGGCCGTCAGGACGCAGGTTGCATCTTGGAGAACAGAGCCTGCATCTTGCCTCGAAGGCCCGCGGCAATGCCCATGTCAGAGAGACCGAGTCGTCCGGTCATTACCGCGGTCGCCGGCGAGAGCTTGCCCTGGCCTATGGCCCTCAGGTCGTCAATGGTGACGGTCAGTGTCAGGTCCGCCGGCTTGTCCTCATTGGTGACCGAGCCGCCATCGATGTAGATGAAGCCCTCCCCTTTCAGATTGAATTTCAGCGTTTTGCCGAGACCGGAATCCGCACCCACCGCGGCTTTCATGCGTTCGGTCAACGCATCGAGGCGCGACATCGCCTTCCTCTCCTTCACTGTTTCGACCGCCTTCTGTTCGGCAAGCGGCGCCGTATTGGGCCAGTTCCCGGCCGAATGGCCTGCAACCGCGCTGCTTGACGCACCGCGCCGTCGGGCTGAGGCTTCCGCCGCGTGCAGATAGCTGGTGAGCCGATCGGCCGGTGGTGTGATGGAGTTTTCCATCATTATCCATCCGACTTGCCCTCGGTGGGATGCACCATGGATCGTCACATGCAGCAGCATTTCTTCGCGTGACATGCGGCCGGGCGCGCCGTCGGTAAACGTAAAGTCGATCCACTCGACCAATTGTGCGCCTTCCAGGCGTGATACATAGTCGATGTACCACTGATCGCTTGTCTTGATCGCGCCCGACAACTGTTCCAGCGTCGGCGCTTCGCTTTTGTTCGCCGACGTGTATCCATGCTCGGTTCCCGTCAGGTTTGCAGCGAAGATCTGGTCAACGATATTAGCGTGGCTGAGGATTCTGATGGCGATCTCCTTTGCAGGAGAGGCATCGTCAAGCAGTTGCATCGCTTCGAGAAACTCGTCGTTGGCTTGCGCTTTGTACCTGAACAGTCGCTCAAGCGTGCTGATCTTGTTCATGTCCTGCTCCTTCTGCTGACCGGCGCAATGGCAACTCCGAAGGGCCCTGTGGTCGATTTTTTCAAAGGAAACCCGCCGTGATGTTGAACTTGACCCGACCGAGTCAGCACGGCGACGGTTCGGGCCGCAGGCCGGCACTACCGGCAGGGCGGAGTGAAATTGCCCTTATTGCGCAACGTTTGATCGGTTATTATCATGTGGACAAGAATATAAGCGATCACTCATATTGCATACTCGCGTTCGAGATGGCACGTCATGGTCGCAAAGTCGCGAACAAATCCCAGGAAATCGGCTTCTCAGAAGCGCTCGCGCCTCACGGTGGATACGCTTCTTCAAGCGACTGCTCGCGTTCTCGTGAAGGACGGATACGATCGCGCGAGCACCAACCGGATCGCCCACGTCGCCGGCGTCAGCATCGGCTCGCTGTACCAGTACTTTCCGAGCAAGGAGGCGCTGGTGGCTGCGGTGATCGATCGCCAAACCCAGGAGGTGATGCGGCTGGCAGGCGATGCGCTGATCAAGGTGGCGATGCAGCCAGTCGAGGAGGCGATACGTCAACTGGTCAAGCTCGGGATCGATACCCATCGCGTCAATCCCAAGCTACACCGCGTGCTGACGGAGCAGGTTCCGCGCGTAGGGCGGCTGGAGAACGTCCAGGCTATCGATCGTCAGGTATATGCGCTGGTCCGGGCCTATCTCGATGCGCACCGCGATGAGATCCAGGTGGACGATGTGGAATTGGCCGCCTTCGTTTGCGTGACCACAGTGGAAGCCTTGACACACGCGGCAGTCATATACCGTCCCGACGTTCTCAGCGACGAAAAGGCGAATATATTTATCGATGAGGTCACAAGGCTTGTGCTCCGATATCTGAGACCCTCGGCTACGTAGTGCGGCTTCGCTCCGTAGAAACAAACCCCAATGTTTCAGCTAAGGTGCGAGGGGTGCAAGGACTGTTATCGAGCGCCGTCTCGATGACCGTGCCAATGTCATGGCGCGCCGTTCGATCAGCGCCGTCACCAGCGATTCCTTGTTCGCGAAGCACTCTGGAGGGCACCGATGTTGACCGGCACCCCCGGCGCTGTACCCGGCTGTCGCCCCTCGTACCCATGCTTAATCAAAATGTGAGCCGTCGCCGTGAGCACTCCGACTCGCGATCGCCTTGTACCGCGCCGGACGCGGCATTTTCCGTGGGTTTGCGTCCATCACCGCGTGTCTCAAGGCTCCTCGCTGAATGCGAATAGAAAAATGTGGGGACGCCATTATGTGTTTGAGTGGGGTGGCAATGCCTTACAGACGAGGGGCAGATGTATCAATCGGCACAAGACGAGGTGGTCTTTTCAGTCGGCATGCAGATCGACCGGACCGCAGGTATGGGACATCCCAATATCTTCGCCGGCTTCGCCCTCGCGGGTCCGGCCATGATCGGCGTCATGCGGGCCGATGGCAGCGTCGGTGGGCGCTGGGAACGCCATGATGGCGGCGACGAGCTTCTGGTGCTGATGGCAGGACGGTGCACTGTCACGGTACGCCGCTCCGACGGCCGGCAGACAGTCCATCATGCCGAGCGCGGCGATGTGCTGCTGATTCCCAAGAGCGCCGCCCATTCCTTCACACTGCACACGCCCGAGGTCCAGGTCCTGTTTGTGACCCCGCGCGATGGAAACAGCACCTGGAGCGGCGCAGCCGACGGTGATCCAAGCCATGGCTGAGCTCTTCGGCCTATCTCGATAGGCCGGGATGAGATCCAAGTGGCTGACGTGCAGTTGCCCACCTTCGTTTACGTGACCACAATGGAAGCTGTAACTGCTGCGGCGGTTATAGACTGCTCTGACATTCTCAGCGACGAAAAGGCGAATACATTTCATCGCCCCTTGTGAGGAGTTTCGGACGCCGGTCCCCGTGCCTGGGGAATGTTGTGATGGCCGACGTCCGATAACCTTCACATGAGGTGGTGGTGGCTCATTTTTGATAGTTCGTCAAGTTCTATTCCCAATCGCTCACGTCGGCGAGCAGCTGTAAAGTCCCTCGAAGTGGGAAAATAGCCGGCCAAACGTGACCACCGCGTTCCAGTTTGGCGACGGCTTGCAATGTTCTGTTTACGCGTCCTGACGCGGCGCGCCGCCGAAAGATGGGCCAGGATGCTGGCATGGTCCATCGACAGCCTTGGTTCGATTTGACGTCCCTATCGAGAATCGATCTCCGTTATGTCGCTCCAGCACGTTAGCCGCTGGGCAGGTCAGATACCAGGTCAGACCCGACGGCGCATAGTCAAGATCGACCGTACCGCCCAGGCTGCTTTCCGCCATTCTATAACCGTTGTGCCGAACCCGCGCCGCTTCGGTGCAGACACGCATGGCCCGTCGCGCTCACTCCAACTCATGGTGAAGGCGCTGTCGTTGAAATTCCAGCAAACATCCACACGACCTCGATCAGTCGAGAGCGCCCCGTATTTGCTGGCGTTCGTAGCAAGTTCATGGAGCGCGAGCCCGACCGCTTGCGCACCGACCGTGTTGAAGCGCAGCTCGGGGCCATCCACGACAATACGAGAACCAATCAGCGTCATCCGGATGCACCAACTTCTTGATGTCATCGCTCGGCAGTTCGCCGGTGGTAACATCAAAAATTTCCTTAAAGCGCCTATCCCCCGAAGCCACGCGGCGGAGCGGATCTACCGCCACCACCCGAGTTTGGCTGCGTCGAGGGCAAACTGCAGACGGTCGTTGCTCGTATGCAGTGTTTGCTCAAGTACACGGATGTACCACACGAAAGCCGCCGACAGCCAAACGGTGCCG
>JASHYD010000775.1 GCA_030043175.1 Xanthobacteraceae bacterium
CGCGATGCCAATCCAGAACGCGCCGAGCGGGCCCACAAACCCCGAGGCGGGCGTGATGGCGACGAGACCTGCGCGTTCCGCGAACGAGCCGGCGATGAGGGCCGCCGTGATGATCGCGAAGGTCAGCTGGAACATCGAATAGACGGACTCTGGGATCGTCGGTGCCAGAGAATTGGGATTGCCCTTGTTGTTGGCGATGTCGCTCAAGATCCCTTGCAAGCCGGCACGGTCGAGCCCGCCGATGAACCAGCCTACGTCCACGCCGAAGAGTTCACCGCCCTCCCGGAACGCCAGGCTATAGGTAAAGAACAGCCACAGGATGCTGATCAGGCAGGTGATGGCAAAGCTTGTCATCACCGTGTCGCCCACGTTCTTCTTGCGCACCATGCCGCCGTAGAACAGGGCAAGGCCCGGAACGGTCATCATCAGCACGATGGCCATCGAGGTGAGCATCCAGGCGGTATCGCCTGAATTGGGCGAGCATTCTTTTTGCACCTTCGAGTCGCACGCCAGTGTCTCAACTGTCACCCCCGAGGACTCCTCGGCTGCCGGCGTCTGATCCTGGGCATGGACCGGCGTGTAGACAGAGACGGTAAAGTAGAGGCCCAGCAGGACCCCGAAAATGAGAGCCATGAGTCCCGCACGTTTAGGATTCTTAATCGTCATGTGTTGTTCCTGTCCACGGAGGTGAAGGTGCGGGTCCTCAGATCGCCACAGTGCGGATGCGTACGACGCTTTGAACATCGAGATCGAAGGTCTTGCCGTTACTGCTCGATCGATTTTCCTAGGCCCTTACGGGCGTAGACGATAGCAAGGGGCCCCGTGTGCGGCGCCCCTTGGATTGACGCTCATACTGCTCAGTCGATTTTCCAGGCCGAGAAGATCACGCTCGGCACCGCCGGTTCGCCGGACGGCTTCTTGTAGACGAGACCAATGCCAGCCGCAGAGCCGGAGATCATCGCATTGACCTTGTCTCCCTTCTTGTATTCGCCGACCCCCTGCGAGATCATGACGGTGGTGAAGTTGGGCGTGGGCACCAACTGTTCGCAGTTGCTGTTGTCCACGTCCTTGCCGTTCGTCTGGAACCACAGTCTGACTAAGCCAGTGCCACCCCGGCTGCCAACCTGAACCCCAACGATTGTGAAGTACGTCCCGGTTTGATCGAGGGTTACTACGCCTTTGTTATTTTTGATGCCCTTCGCGGCATCGGTGGAGGCCATGGTGACCAGCTGGGGTTTGTTGGCTTCCTTCACGATCTGGTCTTCTTCGCTCGACGCCTGAAGATAGCCGCCGGCCGCAAAAGCGCTGGCCGATGCCAAAAGCACGGCCGATCCAAACACCGTTCCAAAAAGAGTCTTCATCGCTGTCTCCTACTAGAGTTGGATTACGCGAAAAGGAGTTCCGAAGGACGACGGGTTGACCTCGCCGATTGTTGGATTGAATCGCGATTTTCGCGAGGTGTCCCCCTTTGGTCGGGAGCAAATGACATGCCACAAGAGAAACGCGATCTGACCATGGGTTGGAGAAACGATGAGCGCCGCAAGCCCACCACGGGCAAATCTCATCGTGAGCTAACCCTTGGCTGGAATGTTTGATTGCGGGATTAGAGGGCGTCGTCGCCGACTTCGCCGGTGCGGATCCGCTCGGCCTGCTCAAGTCCGAAAGTGAAGATCTTGCCGTCGCCGATTTCGCCCGTCTTGGCCGCCGCGCTGATGGCCTCGACGGCCTTGTCCACCTGATCGCTTCTCACTGCGACCTCGATCTTTACCTTTGGCACGAAATTCACGGTGTATTCGGCGCCGCGATAAATCTCGGTATGCCCCCGCTGCCGACCGTAACCTTTGCTTTCAGTTACGGTGAGACCATGAACCCCGATTTGCACCAGAGCGTCGCGAACCTCTTCCAGTTTGAAGGGTTTGACGATTGCCACGACGTATTTCATGAATGTTACCCCCCTTGGGCCAGGCTTCCGGCTCACGCGCATTGGACTGGCAAGCCGTCAGCAGCTGGCTACCGGCTATCCGCCATCGGCAGGATGCAATCAAGCACTGTGCCAACCGAAGTTGTATGAACGGAAATGCTTGAGTCAAAATGACTTTTTGCAAGTCCGATGTTGGCGCACGGATGTGACATATCTAAATAATATAAAAGATGACTATAAAAGTATCTTATTGATTACTTTTTGACCTCCGCGATCGAACAGCGAGGTGTCGGAGAAAGCGAATCAGAGTCATGTTCACAGACAGGCGATCGCGTCGACCTGGTAATGGCCAAGCCTAACCTCCTCTCGGCCGAGCATCGATTCGCTGTAGCTGCGCGGAATGCCGGGCGACCTTTTGGAGCTCTAGCCCCAATGTGTTGCCGAAATGCAACATATATGGCTAAAGTATAATATCTTACGCAAAAAATGTCTTTATAATATTTTTTGTGCTTGCGTCGGGCCTGCTCAACCGTCCTAATGATCTCGTCAACTATCGCTAGGGCGGGGGATTTAATGAGGGGATTCGCGTGCGCTGCGGCGCTGGCTCTCGGCTGTTCGACTGTCTCGGGTTTGGCGGCGGATTTGGACAAGAAGGTCCCGACGAAAGCGCCACCCCCACCGGTGATGAGCCCGTGGGACATCGCGTTCGGTTCGTCCATCATGTCGGACT
>JASHYD010000776.1 GCA_030043175.1 Xanthobacteraceae bacterium
CGGCCGGTCGGGATAGAGAGGTTCCTGCCCCGTCGCGTACAACGGTGCAGTGCAGAGCAATGCCGTCAGAACGGCCACAGCCCGCAAGACAAATCGGGCGGCAATCAACCGCATCGGAACGTCTCTCCTTCGTCGCTCCAGCAGTGCCCGGCGCAGCTCATGAGCGGCCGCATCCTATCAACGTCACAGGTGTTACAATTCCCCGAATCGTATTGCGTGCCATACGCGTGACTGATGTTAAGCGCGGCAGAGGCGATTCGCATCGTTCCAAACCAGCCAAAATTGAAGCCTACAACTGGAAGGAATGCTTGCCGATATCGATGCCAATAGCGGCATGACCGTGACTGATTTGTTGGACGTGGCATGTTCCGCTTGACACTGATGGGCGTGAAATTCTTCAAGGGATCGTAACCGAGTTCGGGATTAGGCGCGACATCGATCGCGAGCGCCCGAGTCGCTGAGCCCCAGTACATGCCCAGGCAGGTTGCGCTGGCAGCACCATCTTGGCTGCAACTCTACGGCCTACACCCGGCAGGTTCTCGACAACAAATGATTTTCCGAACGCCTCAGACAACTTGTGCGCCAATAGGCGGGCCATCATTATCAGGATTGCCGCCCAGTGTCGCAGGCGGAATTGGCCGCACCGGCTCGGATGGATAAGTCGTATCCTGCGCCATGACAGCCGGCAACAGAAGCGACACAATGAGCGAGCATTGACAACCGCATCGCGGCCATGTCTTCCTCAAATTCCTTGTGCGTATCAGTGCGATTGTGCGATTTCAGTTATGCGGATCCCCACATTTCCTCCGCAAGTTCTACGACCAGTCGCAACTTTTGCTTCTGCACATCCGGAGTGATGGGGTTTCCCGTGTCGACGCTGGCAAATCCGCATTGCGGACTGACAGCGAGACGATCGAGATCGACAAAGCGGGTTGCCTCGTCAATGCGGGCGCGCAACGCGTCCTTGTCTTCGACCTCCGCCGTCTTCGACGAGATCAACCCAAGAATGACTGATTTGGTGCGCGGCACGAGACGCAGCGCAGTGAACGAGCCGGCCCGCGGCGAATCGTACTCCAGGAAATAAAACGGGATATTGAGGGCATTGAACAGCCGCTCGGCAATCGCATCGTAGCTGCCCTCGGCATGCCACTGGCCGGCGCGGTTGCCACGGCACAAATGCATCCCAATGCGCAACTCCTTCGGTGCCGCGCGCAATACCGCGTTGGTGACTGCAATATATCTGTCGATCAACCCCTCCCAGTCGTCGCCGCGCGCCGCCAAGGTCGCTTGCACCTCGGGATCGCCGAATTTAGCGAAAGCGGTTTCGTCGATCTGCACATAGCGGCACCCGGCTTTCGCCAACGCCCCTAACTCGCTGGTGAAAGCCTCAACGATATCGCTCCAGAAGGTATCGGTGTCACGATAGGCATGTGCTTTCACCGCCTCATCGCCACCCCGAAAATGCAATGCACACGGTCCGGGGATGGTAATTTTAGGAATGAGATCAGTGTTGGCGTTCAGGAACTTGAAATCAGCGACGTTGATCGGATGCGTCCAGCGCACGCGGCTCTTGATCAGCGCCATGGGCTGTTTGCCGCGCCGGCCGCTTTGGCCCTCGCCGTCGGCGCCCGAAATGGAAGCGCCATCCACCACGTCGATCGTGATATCCCCTAGCTGCTGGTAGAAAAAGCTATGATACGAGCGACGGCGGAATTCGCCGTCAGTCACAAAGCGGAAACCCAGCTGCCGTTGCAGGGCGACGGCGTCGCGAATGGAACGGTGTTCGGCTACCGTAAGCTCGCTTCGCACGATCTCGCCGTGGGCGAACCTCGCTCGTGCGTTGAGGAGCGCTTTAGGACGCAGCAGACTGCCGATGTGCTCGGCTCGGAACGGCGGCGACTCATCTCGCCCTGTCGCTCGCGCAACGCTCTGTCGCAGTTCGGCCATCTCCCGGCTCATGCCTCTTGGTTGATAGTATACGGATTGTCGTTCGAGGTCAGCATTCAGCGCTGAGTGCAATTCTAAGTCTAAGCGAGAAAGTGGGAGGAAATCATTGATAGGCTGCTCGCCGTCGTTCTATCGCTGGGTCAGACCCCGACCCCTCGCTGGCGCAAGCGCAATGCCTGAAGGTCGTGTCGCAGCGCGGATTCTGGGACAGCTGCTTCGTCGAGTTCGCACAACGCAGGGGCTTCTTGAAGGGAGAATGTGGAGGCCTTCTACACAGACGGCGGCGCCGCGAGAGTGGATATGGTGATGTCCGCAAGCATCTGTCGGCATGTCGAACGGACTCTGGGCGCGCGATAGGCCGCTACAGCAAGGGCGCGCCGCTGCGCGTCGTTTCGGCCGAGATGACCGGCGCGGCGATGCCTTCCGGTACGCTCACGCCGACAGCGGCATCAAATCGCTGAAGGATGCCCGAGGCAAAGAGCATCGCCTTCTCCTCGCCGTGGGTCGGGGCAGCACCATGTGAGCCGGAACTGGATTAGGTGTGAGGAACTCGACCCGGTAGCTCGCCTCGTTACGAACAGCTGCAGAAATACACCGCTCGGGGCCGACGCATACTCAGGATTGCGGCTCATAAGTGATCTTGACGATCTTTGAAAAACTCTTGGTCGCAGCGAGCTTCAGTTTTACGGCTTGGTCCTCGCGGAAGAAAGGCTTGCCGCGGCCAACCAAGACAGGATGGATTGCGACATCGAGCACGTCGAGCAGGCGATGCTTCAGCAAGGTCTCACCCAGGAGACCGTGTCCGAGAATGAGGAGATCGCCACCGTCCTGCTGCTTGAGCTTGGTCACCTCCGTCGCAACGTCGCCGCGGATGATGGTCGAGTTATTCCACTCGGCTGTCTTCAGCTTCGACGAAAAAACGTACTTTCGGATTGCATTGAGACGCGCAACATAAGGCCGGGTCCCTTCGCTGCCGAGCGGCCATCTCTTCGACAATCTCTCGTATGTGGTCCGGCCCCACAGCATCGCGTCGCACGCTGCGAACAGACCTAGCCGGTCGCGGAGATAGGCGTCGTCCAGGTAATCCTGGAACGGAAAGGGATCGTCCAGCACAATGCCGTCTGCCGAAACCAGGCAATATTCGATGATCTTGCGCATCTTATTCCTCTGTGGAAACATGTTGAATCACACGGTCCTCTGCCGTGCACCGCCACGCCGCCTCTCGGCGCTAAGACGAGTCGCGACGGCAAAACGGACCGGTCGCGCGAAAAAATATCGCTCCTCAAGCTTTATTAGCCTTGAACGGCGCCAAGCCGACCGGAGATTTTTGCGCCTAACAAGTCTGCACGACGCTCCGCTTGGCGCATCGCCCGGTGACGAATCTGAAAATTCAGGTCCCTTTTCATGGCCTAAAGATTGTAGCAAGTACGTTTGGCGAGCTCTCTTTAGTCGCTGGCGGCTTCGGGAGGTCAACGTCGTGGCGTCGGGCGTAACCCGAGAACCGGCTGCAATGGCGGAAAACAATTTTTTCGGTGCACCAGTCCGTTTCGCCGTCGCAGCGCGTCTTGGTGTCCGGAGGGACCGATCAGCTGATATGGCCGATCGATGGATCACCTCGGGCACAGAAAGGAACCGGATCATGATGCTCAACGACAAGGTTGCGGTGGTCTACGGAGCCGCAGGCGCGATCGGCGGCGCGGTCGCACACACTTTTGCGCGCGAGGGGGCTAAGTTATTTCTTACCGGGCGTGGGCGGACACCGGTCGAAGTGGTCGCCAAGAACATAGTGTCCGCCGGCGGGTACGCTGAAGCAAGTGTCTGATCCCACCGCGACGGATCAAGCGCGCAGTCGTAGATCGACCCAATCAAGTCCGATAGGGCTTGAGGCGAAATTGCATCGGCCATGATCACCCCACACAGTTTTCACGTCCGAATGTCGGTAATAATATACCTAAAATAATCATCAGTATAACATTTTTTGCCCTTCCTCGGCCAAATGGCCGATAGGCGGGCCTTCGAGGCGATGGTATCTTATTAGCCAGCTGCCGGCGGGCGTGCCGATGCCCCCACATTTCAAGGCGGCGGGGAAGGCCCACGGCGGGCGATTGCCTTTTTGAAAATCTGTGTTTGATCCGGCGCGGGCGTCACGCCTTGCGCGATTGCATCTATGTGGAGGAAACAATGAAGCAATTCTGTCTAGGCGTCGTCGTTGCGGTCGGCTTGACGCTCCCGGCATTCGGCCAAGGCGTCGATCCGTTGATCGGGACGTGGAAGATGAACGTCGGAAAATCGACAGCAGTCGGCTCCCAAGTTGATAAAAGTTCAACTCTAATTTATACGAAAGATGGCCACAATATCATCAACAACTATGAAATCGTCGATGCCAAAAATCAGGTGATTAAAGGCCTGCTCAGTCATATCTACGACGGAAAGCCCCATCCAAGCACAGGCAATCCTGATATTGACGCAACCACCTACACTCGGATGGGCAACACCATAAGTTGGGTTCGCTTGAAAAACGGCAAGCCGGTGGTGGTTGGACAAGGAGTAATTGACGGCAACACATATACCATAATTCAAGCCGGCATCACAAGTAATCAGCCAGTTTATTCGGTTACCGTGTATGATCGACAATAAAGAGGGAATCAAAAGTGAATTCGACGGGGTGGCGGCGGTCGGCTGGGGCACCCCCCTCCCCCGAAGCGAACCCGGCGGTCGCCGGCCACCCCACCGTTTGAAAAATGAGGGGGATAAATAACGACTAACGCAGCTCCACCTTACAATTGAAATTGGAGCTGCCAGCGGGGCGTGCCGATGTCCTGCGAATTAAAGGCGGCGATAAGGCCCACGGCGGGCAATTGCCTTTGAAAATCTGAGTTTGATCCAGCGGGCTTCACACCCGCGCATTGCACCTGTGTGAAGGTAACAATGAAACAATTCTGTCTAGGCATCATCGTCGCTGTCGGCCTGACGCTGCCGGCATTTGGCCAAGGCGTCGATCGGCTTATCGGGCTCGTGGAAGATGGACCTTGAGAAATCAACGGGTACCGTCCCGCTCAACATCTGATACCTGACAGGGAGAGAAACAATGTTTTGCAGCGCTATGATCGCCTCGATCGCGGCGGGGGCATTTAGTTTTGTTGCTGCTTCCGCACAGGCGCAGAGCACCGTTAAGATTGGCGCGGTGCTGGCGATGACGGGCCAGGGGCAGTCGATCGGGGTGCAGATCGCCGCCGCGATCCGGCTCTATATGGCGCAGAATGGCGACACAGTCGCCGGCAAGAAAATCCAGGTCATCGTCAAGGACGACGCCACAGTGCCGGATAATTCGAAAAGGCTGGCGCAGGAATTGATCGTCAACGACAAGGTCAATTTCCTAGTCGGCTTCGTTGGCACCCCGGGCGCGCTCGCGGTTGCGCCCATGTCGGCTGAGGCCAAAATCCCGCAGATCGTGATGGCGTCCGGTACTTCGATCATCACAGAGCGCTCGCCGTACATCGCTCGCACCAGCTTCACGCTGCTGCAGTCAACGGTCGTCATGGCCGATTGGGCGCTCAAGAACGGCATCAAGAAGGTCGTCAGCATGGTGTCGGATTATGCCCCCGGCATTGATGCCGAAGGGTCATTCAAGGACACCTTCACCAAGGGCGGCGGGCAAGTCCTGGAGTCGATCCGGGTGCCGGTCGCCAATCCAGATTTTGCCCCGTTCCTCCAGCGCGCCCGTGACGCCATGCCGGACGCGGTGTTCATCTTCGTGCCATCGGGGCAGGGCGGAATCTTCGTCAAGCAGTTCATTGAGCGCGGCCTCGACAAGGCCGGCATCAAGATCATCGGCCCCGGCGACGTCACCGACGATGACCTCCTCAACGGCATGGGCGACCAGGTGATCGGCACGGTGACGGCCCATATGTATTCGGCGGCGCATCCATCCGAAGCGAACAAAGCGTATGTGGCGGCCTTCAAGAAGGCCAATCCGAGGCTGCGGCCCAACTTTATGTCGGTAGGCGGCTATGACGGCATGCATTTGATTTACGAGGCGGTCAAAAAGACGGGCGGCAGAACCGACGGCGACTCGCTCATCGCCGCAATGAAGGGCATGGCGTGGGAGAGCCCCCGCGGCCCGATCTCGATCGACCCGCAGACCCGTGACATCATCCAGAACATCTACATGCGCAAGGTCGAGAGAGTTGACGGTGAGCTGTACAACGTCGAGTTCGAGACGTTCCCGAACGTGAAGGACCCCGGCAAGGCCAAGAAGTAGGGGCGCTATGCCGTCCAAAACTTTCGCCGATGTTCCGCCCTGATTTCACGACTTTAATCCCATGCGTTCGCGGCAAAAAGGGTTTGATGGTTTGCCGCCGGGGAGCTTGTAGAATTTCATGGCGCGCAGGCAGGGCAGCCGGACGCGATTGCATCGGCCCTCCGCACAGTTTTCAGGTCCGAATCTCGGTAACGCTATAGCCACAGGGTCACTCTGTTATAACACTTTTTTACCCTTCCTCCGCCAAATGGCCGATAGGAGGGCCTTCGAGCCGGTGGTATTTTTAGGTAGCGAGCCGCCATCGGGCGTTGCCGATAGCCCGTGAATTGAAAGGCGGCCGGGGGTGCCCACGGCGGGCATTGAACCTTGAAAAATTATCTTTGATCGAGCGTGCCTCTCGGCGCGCGATTGCACCTACGTGGAGGAAACAGCATGAAACGAGTAGGGCTAGGGATCATCGTCGGTATTGGCTTGACGCTGCCGGCATTCGGGCAAGGCGTCGATCCGTGGGTGGGGACGTGGAAGTTCAATGCTGCCAAATCAACGTGGGTTGGCGGCCCGCCGACCCCGCAAAGCATGACTATAACGTGGGTGGCGGATGGGCCAGGTCTTACTGGCACGCTCGATTTTGTGGGTGCCAGAGGTGGCAAGGGCACAATCAAATATACGATGATTTGGGATGGACAGCCACATCCATCGGTAGGGCAACCCGGCGGGGAATATGACTCAACTGCTTACACTCGTTTCGGCGACACAATAAATGAGATTTATTATAAAGATGGAAAGGTGGTGTCTGTGGGCTCAGCATTCATGGACGACAACAAGAACACTGTGACGGGTCATTTTGAAGGCGTTCTTCCGAACGGTCAGCGGACCCGTCGCGTTCTTGTGTGGGACCGGCAATAGGGAGGAACTCATGCGTCGCATCGTTCTCGCTTGCGCCCTCGTGGGCGTTTTGGGCGTGCCGGCGAAAGCCGATGAAACGTTGAAATACCGCTTCGTGCAATACGTCGCATCTGTCCAATCGCAGCAAGTGGGCGATGTTAACGGGCATGTGCAATCGGTCGTTCTCACACAGTCAAGGGGGCGAACGTCATGACGACTAAGTTCTCTCGTCGCAAGCTGCTGAGAACGGCGGCGACGGGCGGTGCCGCACTGGCGGTCGCTGCGACGGCGCCGCCTGCGGATGCGCAAGCGCCACGTCCAAATATTGTCTTCATCCTGGCTGACGACATGGGTTATGCAGATATCTCCTGCTACGGTCGGCGCGATCTGCTGACTCCCAACATCGACAGGATCGCTGCTCAGGGCACGAGGTTCACCCAGGCCTATGCCAACTCTCCAGTCTGCACCGCCTCGCGCGTCGCAATCATCACCGGTAGGTACCAGACACGGCTGGCGGTGGGCTTGGAGGAGCCAATTGCGGCCACCACGCAACGGGGGATCGGTCTGCCGCCAGAGCACCCGACATTGCCATCACTGCTGCGCAGGGTTGGTTACGGCACTACACTGATTGGCAAATGGCATCTTGGCGCGCTGCCGCTCTTTAGCCCGCTCAAGAGCGGATATGACCATTTCTATGGCTTCCGCGGCGGCGCGCTGGACTATTACCTGCACACAGATTGGCCGGGCGCTCTGGATCTCTGGGACGAGGACAAGCCGCTATCGCAGGAAGGCTATCTCACCGATCTGTTCGGGGATCGCGCCGTGAAGGTGATCAGCGATCACGCGCGCGCGGGTCAATTGTTCTTCCTGAGCCTCCACTTCAACGCCCCGCACTGGCCCTGGGAGGCTCCTGGCGACCAGGCGGAATCCGATCGTCTCCGCGGTCGCGGCCTGGACGACTTGGACGGTGGTTCACAAGAGACTTATCGCCGCATGATCACGGCTTTGGATGCTCAGGTGGGCCGCGTGCTGCAAACGCTTGAGGACAATGGGATTGCCCGCGACACCATCGTAATCTTCACGAGTGACAATGGCGGTGAGCGCTTTTCCGACACCTGGCCGTTCAGCGGCAAGAAACAAGAATTGTTGGAAGGCGGCCTCCGTATCCCCACGATCATCTCCTGGCCAGGGCGCGTCCCGGCCGGGCGCGTCAGCGAGCAAGTGACGGCGAACATGGATTGGCTGCCGACCCTACTAGCTGCTGCCGCGACTACGCCGGACCCTGCGTACCCGACTGACGGGATGAACCTTTTGCCCCATCTGACCGCCGACGCGGCGGTCGTGGAGCGCAAGCTGTTCTGGCGGTACAAGGCTCTTTGGCAACGTGCTGCACGGATCGGCGACTGGAAATACCTCAAGATTCTGGACAACACGTTCCTGTTCAACGTGGTGGACGATCCGCTCGAACGCGCCAATCTCAAGGAACGCCGCAAGGATATCTACGACCGGCTTGTCGGCGAGTGGAATGCCTGGAATGCGACCATGCTCCCCGAAAGCCCGACGAGCTACACCGGCAACTTCACGGGTGCGGAGATGGCTGATCATTTAGGGATGAAGGAAGTGACGCTTGACCCCGATCCTGATCTCCGATGAGGGGGCCGAGGGGGTCCTCCTTATCGGGTCCTTCTGCCACACGAAGAGCGGAGGGTCGGGACCACCCCCAGCTTTCAGGTCCGAATTTTGGTAGTGTTGTACCCGCACGGCCGCTCTGCCATAATACTTTTTTACCCTTCCTCGGCCAAATGGCCGATATGCCGGCCTTCGTGCCGCTGGTATTTTTTCGTTAGCGAGCCGCCATCGGGCGATGCCGATAGCCCGTGAATTGAAAGGCGGCCGGGGGTGCCCACGGCGGGCGATTGCCTTTGAAAACCTATGTTTGATCCAGCGTGCTTCACGGCACGCGATTGCATCTGCGTGGAGGAAACAATGAAACAATTCTGTCTGGGCATCATCGTCGCTGTTGGCTTGACGCTGCCGGCGTTCAGCCAAAGCGCTAATCCGCTACTAGGGACGTGGAAACTCAATGTCGAGAAATCAACGTTCTTCACCCCAGCCCCAAAGAGCGGCATGGCAACGTGGGCACCAGATCCACAAGGCGTGCTGAAAAATAGCGGCGGGGGCATCGACGCCCAAGGTCAGGAATATAAGTTCACGTT
>JASHYD010000777.1 GCA_030043175.1 Xanthobacteraceae bacterium
GGTGGTGAGCTTGAGGCCCTGCTCACGGCTCTGCCGCGCATGAAGGATCGACTCTCCGTCGCCGCCGCGCTGGCGCACCCAGTAGCCGCTCTCATAACCCTCAAGCGCCGTTGCGGACTGACCGAAGATTTTCGATTCGATCCGCTTGGACGCTTCGCGCAGAGATGCCGAGACCGGATTGTAGACCACAGTGCCGACCGCTCCGAGCGCAATCGCTACCAGCATGGCCGGAGCAATGATCTGCCAAACCGACATTCCGGCGCCACGCGCCACCACAAGCTCCATGCGGCGGGATAGGCTGAAATAGCAGGTCATCGCGCCGACCAGAACGCTGAACGGCAGCAGGCGCTCCATAGTCTGGGGCACGCGATAGAGCGACATCAGCATCAACTGGGTAATCGGCGCATTTGGAACATCGCTGGCCTTGCGCATGACGTCGATGTAATCGACAAAGGCCACCAGAACGAATACTCCGACAAACACCCCGGCCACAGCCACGAAAAATCGCCAGGCAAAATAGCGCGACAGCGTCATGGTGCTCATGTCGATTTCTGCCTCTCATCGCGTTCCATAGGCCCGATCGCCCGCATCGCCAAGTCCCGGAACGATAAATGCGTCGTCGTCGAGGCGCTCGTCGATAGCTGCAGTCCAGACATGCACGTCGGAATGAATCCCGCGCAGGCGTTCGAGCGCGGTCGGGACGGTGATGAGACAAACGTATCGGATGTCGCGCGCCCCACGCTCCTTGAGCCGATCAACCGCCGCGACTGCCGTATTCGCGGTCGCGACCACGGGTGCAACAACGATGACCAACCGCTCCGCTACGTCGATCGGCGCCTTGAAAAAATACTCCACTGCTACGAGCGTGTCGGGATCGCGATAGAGCCCAATATGGGAAATACGCGCCGACGGAACCAATTCCGACATGCCTTCCACCAGCGCCATGCCGGCACGCAGGATCGGGGCGAATACAAGCTTTTTGCCGGCGATCCGGGGAGCCATCATGCGCGCCATCGGAGTGTCGATTTCGACGAGGCTGAGTGGGAGATCGCGCGTCACCTCATAGCACATCAGAATGCCGAGTTCGCGACAGAGTTCACGAAACGACTTGGTCGATCGGCTCTTGTCGCGCAGCAATGTCAGCTTGTGCTGAACCAGCGGGTGCTGAATAACCGTCACGCCTTCCATCTAAATTGCGGCGCCGGGACTGCCGGTGGAAACCGGCAGAGGAAGCACCGTCCTCTTTTGAATGTTGCAGCTAAACATGCGATTAACTTCACTTGCGCTCGGTGGAGGCTTTCGAGCCTGGATCGCTGTCAGCCGTTAAGCCCAGCGGGCTGTTTGAAATTCAGTTGCGGTTCCGGCGGACACGCCGCCGGGCGAAACCGGATCCGCTGACACTAACAAACCGAGTTCCTCCTTGGGACTCCTTCCTGAAATAGTCCGCTCCGGGCTTGGACGAGAGCGGGGGCGGTGGCTGCGCCGCCGTTGCCCTGAGGCGCATAGCGGGGTCGCCGCAAGGTCTCAGAAGCCATCGTCGCAAGGCGACGGTCGTTCACCACACTACCGCGATCCTCGAGTTTCAGACTTTCCGGAAAGAGACGCCAGGGCATGATTCTACCGTATCGTCGTGACGCCGGGGTGGCGCACCGGACGTTTCTCGCGCGAATCATATCGCCATCATCCATCGGCCCGTCCTGAGGGAGTGTGCTCCCGAGCGCCTGGCGAAGGATGCGCGCGCGTCCCCACTGGCCACACGCGAAGATCGTGCCCGCGGCTATCCCTGCCAGACCGCCGCGCCAACCGCTCCTCAGGATGAGGTACGCCAGCGTGAAGTCGATCGTTCGATGCGATTGGTTGCATGAAATCGCTCCACTAGAACACGGTTGCGTCGCTCATTACCCGTAGCGGCGGTGAGCCGTCGGCGCGCCGCTTCCCCGCGATGGCTCGGCCGGCAGCCCATGTGCCACCCTGCAGAATTTTCCCCATCGGTAACTGGCGAGCATCGCGCCCCAGACGCTGCCGTACCAGGGCGGCCAGCCGATCGAGCAAGGCCACGGTGAGCGCGCGCCATTCGACAACCAACGTTGAGCCCACTTCATGCTGGCGCTCGGCTTCAGCCTGATCGCGCAAGGCAAGCGTACCGGTGTCGATGAGAAGGCCGCCGTTGCGGTATTCTGCCAGACCGGTGAGCTCATCGATTTTAGTGACGGCAATTCCGGCTTGCTCCATCGGCTCGATGAGCGAATAGGTGAGCCATTGGGACAGCTTGTGGAGTGGCGCCAGTTCATCGGTCGCGTCGCCCATCTTGACGGCCGGGTGACGCCAGCAGTCCCCGAGGGGGATGCCGCCGAGGAGGAGCCGCCCAGGCCAGATCGCGCCGAGATGCTTGAGCACTT
Organism: Xanthobacteraceae bacterium; assembly: GCA_030043175.1. The sequence goes on from JASHYD010000777.1 coordinate 2,400, forward strand.
CCGTCAGGATGGTGGCGGCGCTAACCTGTCCGCCGGTTGCAAGATCTGCGAGATGATCGAACAGGCCGCCAGGTCGGGGTGCATCGTTCCGCGCGAAAACCGATGGTGCATCCGACACGACGCGGCCAAGGCGGCGCAGCAGGTCTAATCGCCCCTCGATCCCGAGCAGTGGATTGCCGGGACCGGCCTGAAAGCCATGCGCAAGCGCGGCGGGGCTAAGTTCCTCAAGCTTCATCGCGTCGGCGCGCAAGCTGTCGGTCGATTTCGCAGAAAACAACCCGCCGCGGAACATATCTAGGCTCGCGAGCGCAAGGCCCTCCGAGCGTCCGATATTGCGACCCGTGACCCTGTCGCGATAGCGCCACGTCGCGCCCGCCCCGGCATCGAGGAGCACGCTGATGATGGCGAGATCGAATTCCGCTCGCGCCCGCGCGGTCGTTGAGGGCCAACGCTCGACGGCGGCAATTGGCATCCACCGATCGTCGCCGTCGATCGCAAAGTGACGCCAGCGCGAATGGAAGGGAATTTCCAGCGCCGGATAGGCCTCGCGGGTGATCGCGATCGTGAGATCGGCGGCGTGCTCCAGGCAGTGCAGATCGACCCGAAAATACTCGAGCCGGTCAGCAAGGCCGGCATCGAGGATCAGGTGCGCGCGCTCGCGCACCGCGGCTGCGGTCAAGAGGGAAAGCGCCGCAGGCGTCTCGGGACGCACCGACGTAATCAATAGTTCTCGAGCGGTCGGCCGACCGGGTCGGTCAAGTCCGGCGGCGGTTCCGGCGAATAATAACCGGCGGCGCGCTTGGCATTGATCTCGACATGAGCGTCGGGCGGCACCAGCTCGCGCGGGATCGGAACCCGTTCCACGATCTCAATGCACTGGGATGCCAGAGCATTGTACTTCATGTCGCTCATGGAAACGAAGCGATCAACCCGCCGCAGGCCGAGCCAATGGATCGCATCGGGCATCAGCTGCTGGAACCGGGCGTCCTGCACCCCGGCCACGCATTCCGTACGTTCGAAATAGGTTGACGCCTGATCGCCGCCCTCCTGACGCTTGCGCGCGTTATAGACCAGAAACTTGGTGACCTCGCCCAGGGCGCGACCCTCTTTACGATTGTAGACGATGACGCCCAGCCCGCCGGCCTGGGCGGAACGGGCGCATTCCTCGATGCCGTGGATCAAGTAGGGGCGGCAGGTGCAGATGTCGGAGCCGAATACATCAGAACCGTTGCATTCATCATGCACGCGGCAGGTGATCTTCGTGCGGGGGTTGGCAAGTTTTTCAACGTCGCCAAACAGGTAGACGGTGGTTCCGCCGACCGGCGGCAGGAACACACGCATGTCGGGACGAGTCACCAGCTCCGGGAACATACCCGCGGTCTGCTCGAACAGCGCTCGGCGCAGACCGGTCTCGGTCGTACCAAATCGCTCCGCGATGCCTGGCAAATACCACACCGGATCGATGGCGATCTTCACCACCGAGAGGCTGCCGCCCTCGTTGATGTGAATTCCATCAACCTTCAACCGGCCGGCCCGGATGGCGTCGCGTATTTCGGCGAGATCGAGTCGCGCGCGGGTGATCGCGACGGTGGGTCGAATATCCTCTCCGTCGGCGATTTGCCCCTTGAAAGCAGAAGCAACAAGATGACCCCAGGGATCGAGCGAGACAATACGCCCCGGCTCCGACCATTGTGGAAACGGACCGATCGTGGCGGCTGGATAAGTGTTCGTCAGATCGGGGCGGCGGATCGGATCGAGTACGCCCGCCGAGACTGCCAGGGCGCGGTAGAGCGCATAGGAGCCGCCATGGCTCCCGATAACGTTGCGGTGCTGCGGCTGCGACACTGTGGCAATGATGGGCCCGCGCGCATGCGGGTCAGGCGCGCCCCAGCGGAGCGGGAAACGCGGTTTTCCGCCTGGCTCCGGATGCGACGTCAGTCGAATGTGATCGGTTCGATTGGAGTTCATAGCGGCCCCGCCATCGAAAAACGCCATAGCGCCCGCCCACAGACAGGCCGGTTCGTGCTTGGTTCGCGAAAAAGCAGTGCCCGGTCGGCGTAACCGAAGGCGTTTGATACCACGCCACCATGAAAATATAGCGAACCACCCGCGCCATCGCCACAGCTAATAGGAAAAATACTTATCCTCGCCCACCCGTTGCGGAGGGGTCTGAAAAGGCGACCGGGCGGGACGCCCCCGTTACCGGCTCTTGAGGCGCCTCTTTGGGGTCGGTTGCAGCATCGATCGCATTACGGAGCACACGCAGCGCTTGCGGCACGCCTTGCCCCGTGACCGCGGATATCACCAGCGGCGCCGTCTTGGCGGCGCGTTTGAGCCGGGTGATTTGCTCCTCCAACCGTTGCGGTGTCAGAGCGTCGGCTTTGTTGAGGGCGATGACCTCGCGCCGGTCGGCTAGCCCGTGGCCGTAGGCGAGGAGCTCGTTGCGCACAATTTTGTAGGCCTTGCCGGCATCCTCGCAGGTGCCGTCAACGAGATGCAGGAGCACGCGGCAGCGCTCCACATGACCGAGAAAGCGATCGCCGAGACCAGTGCCCTCATGCGCCCCTTCGATCAGACCCGGGATATCCGCGAGCACGAATTCGCGGCCGTCGACCGCGACCACGCCGAGCTGCGGATGCAATGTCGTGAAGGGATAATCGGCGATCTTCGGCTTGTCGGCGCTCACGCTCGCCAGGAAAGTGGACTTTCCGGCGTTGGGCAAACCCACGAGGCCCGCATCCGCGATCAGCTTGAGGCGCAGCCAGACGGCGCGTTCCTCGCCCGGAAGACCCGGATTAGCATGACGTGGTGCGCGGTTGGTGGATGATTTGAAGTGGGCATTACCGAAGCCCCCATTGCCGCCCCTGGCCAGCATGGCGCGATCGCCGATCTCGGTGAGATCAGCGAGCAGCGTTTCATTGTCTTCGTCGAAAATCTGGGTGCCTCTCGGCACCTTGAGAACGACGTCGGCGCCGCATGCACCAGACCGA
>JASHYD010000778.1 GCA_030043175.1 Xanthobacteraceae bacterium
CCATTGTCCCTCCCAATTGGGATACTTGGCTTCTTCGGCTTTCGCGCCGGGAACGGACAGGCTCAACATCGCGACCAGCGCTGCGCCGATCCAGGTTCGGTTTAACATGTGACCTCCTCGTAAACCTATGTCTTGCATCCCCTCCCCACCACTGCGGGAAATAGAGACCCCGGCGCCGATGAATGCGGCGTAATGACCGGGTTCACGCGCGAAGCGGGAAGGGGGCATGCTCGCGCGCACTGCATAAACCGTCGACGGTGATACGCGCGTTCCGATCTGAAAAAGCGCGCTGATGGTCAACTGCGTATAACCTAAGGAGCTTCCTTTCGCACGCTGTCGCCGGAGGAATTTGCTGGGTTTCTCAGAAGAGAGTTAAGGGTTAACCAGCCGATTAAGGGCGTGGGTTAGCCCCGGCGCATGTAGAGATTCGCCAGCAGTGGTGAGATCGGTGAACCTTACGGGATGCCGCGCCGGTTGTCTCGTGCCGCCGTCGTGCGTGTCTTCCGTCCTCGATCGTCGGTTTCTTCCGACGAATTAAGATTGGTAAATGTTAACCGGACAATTGATTTGGTTTAAGAGTTACCCAGACAGATTACCCTGGTCACACTGAGGTCAGGTTAACGTGATGGCTATGGCTGCCATGGACCATTTCAACCAGGATCCCGTTGTCCACATTTGGTCCTACAACTCGATCGCGCCGCCTGATGTGATTCGAGCTTTGGAAACGATGAACTAGGTACCAAATTGCTATGCGAGTACGGTCTGCGCCGTTCACGCGACCCGCGTCTGGGACGTTCGATCCCATCGAAATTTACGCAGCAGCCACGATACTTCTGACTGCACCGACGGAAAATATCGGGGGGCAGCGATGCGTTGGAGAACAAGTAAGGGGATGGTGCTCGGCAGTTCTGCGTTGGAGATCCTTGCGAAGCGTGAGGCGTGCAAAAATAGTGCTCACGAAATCCTACGGTCCGGCGCCCAAGCTCGATGCGCAGCCGTCCAGTCTGCTCGCGCTGCTCGCCCACCTCAACGAACATAGACTCGCGATGGGGCTACGGCCGGCTACCGTCATCGATGGATGAGGCAACAGTAGTTGCCCTTCAGCTCGTGCAACGGATTGGTTATGCGATGTACGGCTGGCGGCCACCGGCCGTTCCCTATCCCGACTCGGGTTGCATATGAGATCGTTCGCGCCCTGCGGCGAGCGCACTCAGGCGCTGTGCCGCCGAGACCGTCGACATTCGGCTCGCGGAATGCCGCGGGGATCACCTTCTCGTGTGAGAGAACGCGATGACCGACACGGCCTTGATCTCTTCGGGCTTTAGAGTGCCTTCGGTCCGGTCCGGCTTCATTGATATTTAAAAGTCCCACCTTTGTCAGCTCGTTTGCAGCTTAGACATATACGCTTCGGCGCAAGCAAACCGTGGCCCCGTTTTGAACGATCCGATATGGGAGGACGTGTGTCATGGCCAGACTAGCTTATACCGCATGGCAACAGGCAATGGTCCCAGGCCTATGGATTTGGCTTTCTGGCCTTCTTCCGACGCTCGCACAAGAGCCAATGAAAACGACTACAGGTATACCCAACTTTGCATCAAACCAAGCGGGATGGGTAGGAGTTGGGCCCTTTAGACCCGTCCCGGGTCTTCTGACACCTGTCACTAACGATCCGGCTCATCCTCTCGTTCCCAATGGAACCGGCGCGCAACCAACCTATCCGATTGCCGATCTCAGCAATCCAAACCTGAGGCCATGGGTAAAAGAACGGATGAAGAAAGATAATGACGAAGTCCTGGCCGGCAAGATCGCCTACACGGCACGTTCAAGCTGCATGCCTGCCGGGGTTCCAGGCTTCATGGCGTATGGTGGGCCAACGCCACTTTACTTTGTGCAGACCACCAAGGAGGTCGTGATGATCTTCTCGGGCGATCACCAGGTCCGCCACGTTTATCTTAACGTCCCGCATTCGGAAAACCCAAGGCCTTCTTGGTATGGAGAGTCGATCGGTCATTATGAAGGTGATGCACTGGTGATCGACACAATCGCTCAAAATTCAAAGACCTTCCTTGATAATTACCGAACGCCGCACACGGAAAAACTGCATGTCGTGGAGCGTTGGCAGATGATCGAGGATGGAAGCGCGATGGAGGTAATCTTCATTGTAGACGACCCGGATACTTTCTATCAACCCTGGTCGGGAATGCGGCGATATCGGCGCGTGCAGGAGCAATTGGCGGAAGACGTCTGCGCTGAGAATAACCAGCATCTGTTCGACTACCACATCCCGGTCGCGAGCAAACCGGATTTCTGAGAACTCGCAAAGAAGTCGGTCCGAAATCGGAATGTGCAGTTCAGTAAATCACGCGTTGGGTTTGGGCCGTCAGGGCCGCTCTGCAATGGGCCACGGTCTCATTAAGTCGCCCCAACGGCATGCGGGCGACGGCTGTGCAGTCGAGCCCGCGGGAATATCCGCGCCCAGAAAAGGACGAGAAGCGTATGACGCTTTCATTACAAAATCTGATGCGAAGCACATCGCGCCTCAATCCATACGACGGCTCTCGTCGTCGAACCATTGGTATCAGCGATAAATCGACTGTCGACAAGTACCGCACGCCGCATACCGAACGAATCCACATGGTCGAGCGGTTCAAATCTGACCGAGGACGGCCGCAAGATGGTCACCGATCCGGGTGCCTTCAATATACCAGGGTCAGCTCTTCAGCGCTGGCGTCGGCTGACGGATCGTCCGATGAACACCGATCGCCGGTCATCTCACTTTCGGCTCGTACGGGCACCCGGCACCGCGCCGGGCGGGGCGGGGCGGCCATGCTGGATGGGCAGCCGGTGCCGCTGCTCGAGGTTTTCATATTCGTCGTGAATTCCCCGACAGGCGGGGACGGGTCACTCCATGCCAGACGTTAAGCTTCTATCGCTCGCGAATAACTTGCGAACACGCGCCAAGGAGATCTTGGCTAGAGCCGAAACTATGTATGATGGGGACGCTGAGCAGACGATGCGTGAGGTCGCTGCCTGCCACGAGAAATTGGCGCAGCGGGTCGAACATGATTCCGGTTCGGTGGGACTGTAGGGCCGGCAATCAAAGACGCTGCCGAGTGTTACATTCCAGTGCCCACCGCCGAGTATAGGCCCGACCTCCCTCGCCGGGCCGTCTCTTTGCGGTTAACCCTGCCGAACGAGCGAGAACGCGATCCGCATTC
>JASHYD010000779.1 GCA_030043175.1 Xanthobacteraceae bacterium
TGGCTCCTTTTCGGCGCGGACGTTCCATGGTTTGCCCCTAGGACAGCCGAGTGAAATGAGTTCCTCTCTTTCGCTCGGCGGTACTAGCTGACACAAACGCTATACCAAAGTACGTGCCTCTAGAAGGAGCCTCGACCCGAAGCAGGCATCGGTACTCCGTAAGCCGCCAATAAATTCACAGGACTTCGGCATGTCCCGCCGCCAACTCGCGATTGAAGATTACACCAATTTCTCGTGCCCCCGAACGTGGCTTGTAATGTCTCTTAGTGGCCCAGAGCTGCCGACTCGGGCATGCAGTAAAAGTCGGCAGCTTTCTAGGGTGCACCGGACCATCCTCGCTCATCGCCCCAGGGCGCGCCCGCGGGGCCGATATAATAAATATGTCGAACATGTCGGCGGCCGCGTCACCCGGCCAGCCTGCGCGAACCGGTAGCGTCGTAGTTACGCTGTGACCGCAAATGGACGCCTTACCGCTCGATAATCTCCCAATGATTAGGCTCACGGCTGCGTGGACCCGAGCGCCGGAACCGGAGCTTGCCAGCCTCGTATAGCGGGGCCATTGGCAGCTCGGCCAAGTCGTCACTCACCCGACCAGGCCACAGCATCCGGTAAAGCGACAGCCTGCTCATACCGCACAGCGCGGCGCCCGCCGACAAGGGGACATGCTGCTCGTCACGGCACGCCGACGAAGCGATCAGACGGAGGAAACGAAGAATGTCACGCGGCAGAAGAACCGGCGCGGGGGCAATCGGATTCGCAAACAAGTAGCCCCTCCCTTACGACGAGCGCGCTGCGCCGCCGCGCCGTACTGCCATCGGCTTCGGCGAGTATAGCTTGAACTGCACCGCAGCCTTCTCGACAGCCTCGGCGTCAGTGGACGTGAACGTATCGCAGCGCGACTATTTCAAGGCGCACCGTAGCGGCTACCACGGCACTTACATTGGCGAGGTTATCGACACGAAGCCGTTTGGCGGCATTGGCTTCACCATTAGCCGACGCGATCCCGCGACAGACATCGTTGCCGTTGCGGATGACGATGCTGCCGGGACGATCCGGCCGAGCGCATGAAAGGCGGGCGCGAGCATCGCGTGCCATTGTCGGCGCGATGATGCGCGACCCTCAAATGGACGCGCCCGGAAGGTCGGCTTAACGCCTGGCGTTCAGTCAATCGGTCGTTGTCCCCGTGACACGTCATGTCACACGGTCGCGCTCGCCCCGGGAGAATACCCCTTCCGCGCGAGCATATTCCGCTACCGTCTGCGGATTCTTTTATGGGGTGGGCCAGGTGTGGGGGCGCCCGATCGCTCGGGCGCCCCCACACGGGCGCGCGCGTGGGGGCGCGTGTGCGCGCGGCGCGACCCTCCCGGCGCCAATCGCGGCGCGCAGAGCATCGCCCGTCGAAGCAGCGGATCGAAGCGGTGTTGATCGACAGCAATCGACAATTCTGGCGAGAGAAGGCGCGCGCGTGTCACGCCTCAAGTCACAGCTCGCGGGCGCGGCTGGGAGTTAGCAGGCGAGCACTGACGGCCGATCCGTCGGGCTGGCACCTTTCCTCTTTTCATAATCAGAAATACCACGAGTGACCGCTGGCCACGAACAGCCGTTAGCCGCCTGAACGGCGTCGTAGACCGCAACACGAGACAGTTGGGCCCGGGCCGCAATCATCTGCAGCCGCTGGCGGGAATGTGGGTGACGAGGTCCGGTATATCCTGTCGCGGGTGCTACGGGACATGCCTATCAACGACATGATCGCGGACTCTGCCGGCCTTAGACGCTGTTGAGCTTCAGCCTGCGACGCCCTCGACGCCGCCGAAAGGGCGAAGACGAGCAATGGTCGTGTGCGCCACCCCATAAGTCCGGGCGACGTCCGTCAGCGAGTCACTCGTTCGTGTGTATGGGGATCACCCGGTCAGCCGTGCGATCGTGGTGTGTGCAACACCATACGTCTTGGCAATCGCCGTCAAGCTTTCGCCGGCCTCTCGGCCCGTCCGTGCTTCCTGCCTCTGGTAAGGCGATAGCTTTAGCGGCCGGCCCATATGGACGCCACGGGCCTTGGCAAGCTTGCGCCCTTCTGAGGTGCGAGCAACGATCATCTTGCGTTCGAACTCTCCGATTGCGCCCATGATATCGAAAAGCAGCTTGCCGTGAGCGCTGGTCGTATCGAGCGCAGGGGAATCAAGCACCTTGAAGCCTGCGCCGGTTTCGGCAATCGCATACGTGATGTTGAGCAGATCACGGGTTGAGCGCGCCAGGCGGTCGATCTTGGTCACCACGACCACATCGCCCGGCTGTAACGTCTTCAGTAAGCGGTTCAACGCCTTGCGTTCGGTCGTTGCCCCGCTGATCTTCTCGGCGCAAATCTTGGTCGCTCCGGCCGCGCGGAGCGCTACGTTTTGGACGTCGAGCGACTGGTCGTCCGTACTGACGCGCGCATAGCCGTAAACTGTCATGAAAATCCCCGCTAATTACGCTCAATACCTTATGCACAAAATACTTCGCATGTTTTCAACAGCAAGTAAAATGTGCGTATCTTTTAAATTTCGCTCAAGGGAACTGGCGCCAGGGGGTGTGCGCAGGTGTGCACTTTCTCGGGGATTACCGCTGGCGAGCTCGTCGCCCCTGTTCTGGTCGATCGCCGAAGGCGCGCCCCGCCTTGCCGTGTCATGCGCAGGCGGCCGCGGGCCGGTGCACGGGTGCGCGCGCACTTCCGGGACTGCCATGCCCGCCGTCCCGAGCGGCGTCGGATTCGGGTCGTGCCGCGACAGGATTTCTCGTCAGTCGCATCGGCTGACCGCACTAAACGCCCGCGCGTGGGCACTGAGTGTGCCTTGCGGCGGGCGATCTCGGACCGCCGGCCGATCGCACCGAGGCTCTGGAAGCCGTCCCGTTTTCGCCTCGGTGGACGGGCCGCCTTACCCTGCCAATTTTCCCTGCATCAACAATCTGTCATCCCGTCATCAGCCGCTTTGACATTCTGACCGGCGCGGGAAACCGGCAAGCCCCAAGAATGAGGGGACAGAACCGACATAAGCAGCGTGTCTCACTGCGGCATCTCCGGCTGTCTACTTGACGTCAGGGGATAATCGATCGAGGGTCGGCCGATGGGACACAGGTACTCGAATATGACGGGAGGGCAGCTGGCCGTTTGGCGGCAGCAGCGAGGCTTGAGCGTGCGTGGGGTTGGCAAGGAGCTCGGCGTTTCCCAGCGCACCGCCTTTCGGCTTTTATCTGGGAAGGTGAAGATTCCGCTGCCGATAGCGCGCCTCGCTTGGCGTTAGGGTGCATCGATATCCTTCAGTACAGGCTTTTGTTGGAAAGCCCGCAGCTTTCTAACTGGCCCATGGCCGAGATGCCCGCTGCACAGCCGTTGGTCAGGTTATTGGGGTACTGCTGCCGAAACAACAGGCTTGGGGACGTGTGCCGGTCCCCTTTCATGGCAGCCACGCCGGAGAATTCAGGATATGGGATGGAGAGCATAAGGCTCATTCTCGCGATTGATCGAGCAACCGTCACAAGCCCCACGCAGCCAACGCACCCTGCGGGTCCTGCTTCAACCTGAACACAGGCTGCTTGGGCAGGCCCTCGGCCCTTCGCGTTGGCCGATAGGCTCCGCAGGGTGGCGCTCTTGAGAGCAAGCCTGATGCGGTCGAACGTAGCTCGGTCTTAGGACAGCTTGCGTCCAAGTTAAGGGTTGGGCTGCGCTCGGCGCCTATGGCCATGCCGGCCCGTTGGGCGGATTTGGCAACCTCGACCTGTGCTCCTGAAGTGAATTTGGCAAGGCATCTAAAGGCCGGCAGGAGCGGAGACCGAGCGAAGCGAGGTCGAGGGAGACTAAATGCTCCTGCGTGCGCCCCGTATCGCGCACGGTGTTTAGCCAACCCGTACAGGGCAATGTCGATCCGATGGCGCTGCTCGCCGGAGGAACCGCGCTCGACCGGGAAGTGGATGCGGTGCTGGCATCATTCTGCGACAAACCCTTCGTTTTCAACCTTGGCCACGGGGTCCTGCCCGAAACGCCCATCGAACATGTGGAGCGGATGGTCGCCCGCGTTCGAACGTCGCGCCTCTAACGGGCTGCCGCGGAGGCACGGGAAGCGCAATGCTGCCTGTCAATAAACGATGGAGTCGCCCGATCGCGGGTCGCCGCGGTGGTGGCCTTGGTGCTGGTGCTGGCGGCATGGCATCCATCCGGCCTTTATCCGTGGTTCAAGGCGTTTCCGCTTTCCTATCAATTATCAATCCACTGGATGAAGAGCCGCGTTAGCTCTTCTTCACCTGGCCGAATTCCAGCTCAACCGGCGTGCCGCGGCCAAAAATCGACACCTCGACCTTGAGCCGGGAGCGCGCCTCATCGACCTCCTCAACAACGCCATTGAAGGACGCAAAGGGACCATCGGAGACACGGATCTGGTCACCTACCTCGAAGGAAACTGATGGCTTCGGCCGCTTGAAGTTGTTCATGGCCAAGAAACTCAGAAATTTGCGGTTAAATCGATTCATGATATTGCTCCCGTATTCATGAGTGCTCGCACGGATATGGATTGAATTTCAGCATGATCGCCCGCCGTGGATACCCACGCTGCCATTAAATGCGCAGGGACCTCGGCACGTCCCGTTGGGAGCTAGCGATTGCATGTTACACCAATTTTCCGTGCAACCAAAAACGGTCATGACGACCGCTTATGGGCACACCGGACTGAAGACCGGCGCAAGCCACCGGGGCTCAGGGTCCGGCAGACC
>JASHYD010000780.1 GCA_030043175.1 Xanthobacteraceae bacterium
GCGTTCGCTGCCACCCAGGCTCTCCTTCTCTTTGCTCGAAAAGGTGGCGAACGGTAACAACGCCCCCGCACGGAGTCGGTCGCGGTGCATGCCGATGCGCCAGGTCATAAACCGGGGGGACGATGCCACGGTATCGCCCGCGAGCTTCGCCGCGGCGTTCGGCATCGGGAGAGGCCGCGATCGCGAGAGCGCTCCTCGTCTATCTCGATCGTGGCGTGCTGGACCGCGTGGGACAGCATGGCGTCAGGTGCAAAGCCGGGGCGGTGGCGGGATGGCGTGTTTTGGGCGTCGAGTACCGGCATCAGGTCTTCGCGTCCCGAAGCGGGAGCCCTTCGCGAGCGGGCTGCCGAGGATTTCTGGGATCGCACCCTTGATCACCTCCTTGATCCAGGCGTCGATATGTGCCGCGGCCTCAGGATCGCGCAAGATCGTAGTCAATGCGGAGATTTTTCCAGCCTAGCCTACAAAATCCGGTTCGGTGGGCTCGATGCCGCGAATACGGTGGTGGAATGTGTCGCCGGATTTGGCCGGCATGCCGCGAACATCTGGGAGCGGGCGATGCCGGCTCGGCCTGTTCGGGCGTAAATCCAAGGCGCTCTCGCGATCGCGGCCTCTCCCGATGCCGAACGCCCGGCGAAGCTCGCGGGCGATACCGTGGCATGGTCCCCCCGGTTTATGACCTGGCGCATCGGCATGCACCGCGACCGACTCCGTGCGGGGGCGTTGTTACCGTTCGCCACCTTTTCGAGCAAAGAGAAGGAGAGCCTGGGTGGCAGCGAACGCGTCTACCGCGGTTTGAGCAGCTCCTTGCTTTCGCCGAAACTAGGCCTCAGGCTGCGAGGGCCACAAATGGCGCATCCGGTAACCAGGATGAAGGTCGAAACACGCCAGCTCTTGACTCGTAGGCTTAGCGCCTCGCTGGTGCGGCTTGCCTCCCCAGGTAGGCATCGTGCACGCGCTCGGGCGTGGACGGCACACCGCCCGGAGCCCCGATGCCGGGGCGTTTCGCCTATAGTGGCTTGCTTGGCTGCGATCCCGGCTGCCTGAATCTCCCATCATGTGGACCCACCTGCTCTTCCTCATGTTCGTCGCGCTCGCCGTCTATGCGCAAAGCCTGACCGGATTTGCCTTGGCGTTGATCCTGCTCGGCCTGATTGGTGCAACCGATCTGATCCCCCTGACCGACGCGGTAAACGTGGTTACGGTGATAATGCTGGCTATTGCACTCACGTTCTTGTGGCGGCGCTGGCCGCTGCGATTGGAAAGGTCGCTGTGGCCGGCAGTCGCGTCCAGCGTTATAGGCACCGTCACCGGCACGATCCTGCTGAACTGGCTCGCCGGCGCTGCCCACGAAGTCCTGCGCTTGGTTCTGGGCCTCAGCATCGTCGCTTGCGCCCTTCTGCTCTGGCGCGCGGCGGAACCAAGAAAGACCGCCTCGTCCCGCGGGGCGTTCGTGCTGGCCGGCGGCGTTTCGGGTCTGCTCGGCGGCATGTTTTCGGCCCCGGGGCCGCCGCTAGTTTATCTCATGTATCGGCAATCTTTGGCTCACGCACGCGTCCAGGTATCCCTTGTGCTCTTCTTCGGGATAGGAGCGCTGCTGCGCCTGATTATCATGGTGCCCGCGGGCCAGTTCTCGACCTGCGCCGTTGAGTTGGCGGCCGAGGCTATTCCGGTGGTATTCCTCGTGACGTCTGTCGCGGCGGCTCGGCCTTGCCGCTGTCCCCTAAGCTCCTGAAGGCCGTTGTATGCCTGCTACTGGTTGCCTCGGGTGCAGGAATGATCAGCGCGGCACTGTCCGCAATGAGCCAGGTTTCTGCTAACTATTGAACACAGGCGTCCTCAACGGCCGGCCACACGATCGTGCCGATCTCGCTGGCTTCTGTTTGGGGCACGATTGACGTCGAGGCAGTTGTGCTGGAACCTGACGACTTGTCAGGGGTCGAGGAGTTGTCCCCCGGCTCGCGCTCCATACGGCTTCAATCGAAACGTGTCCGCAGTATCGACCGGAAGGTGGGCACCTTCAATCGAGTCGATGAGGCCCCGACACGGAGATTGGAAAGTCAAAAAAGAGCCCCGCCGAAAAGTGCAGTGCTCCGAGTTTGTGTGAAACCAGATTTGGTTCGCTCGCCTCACAGAACGACGCAGCGACGGAAGCGCGGATGCCAGCGGTAGCCGGCGCCACAAACGACGGGAGCTGGGGCAACCACGACCGGCGCAGCCGGGGCAACAACAACTGGTGCGCCAGGGGCAATGACGACAGGACCATTCGGACGGCACCGCCCGAACGCGTTGCGATGAAAGCCCGGCCCACAGCCGCCCTCGGCAGTGGCGCCATCGATGGCGAGGAGTGAGAACAAGACTGTGGCCGTGGTGGCCGACATGATTTTCGCGCACATCAGAAGATCTCCCGCGACTCCTGTTAACGCCCCTGGACGCAACGCAGACGCCGATACGATGTCCCGAGATGCCGGTCAAGCGCGGGTCGAAATCCGTCGCAAGCACGTTGCTGGTCGAGCGCTAATCAGGTGGGGACAGACATAAATAGTGGAACTTGACTTGCCAGGATTGCAACTGGTCTAGCACTAATTCACCATCGGGCGACAGCTTGCATCGGTGATGGAGAGACAGTTGCGCTCCCGAGGGGACAAGCTCCCGGGAGTGAGCCGTTGCTTAAGAACTTCAGCGAAGAGATCAGTTTTTTGTTATGAGCGCGCGGCCGAGGTCAAGAAGCGCGCTCGAACATGGAGAGTCGGCTGCTATTGGCGCGCAGCTGCCAATTCAGTGACCAGCTCGATGCTATCACGCGGGAAAATATGCGTGAATGCGAAATTGGTCTAAGTAATTGGTCAGCAGCCCTGGTGCGCGTTTTCCCCTCATCCCGCGGGACCAAGCTGCTGTATGCGCACGACCACGCATCGAGGAGGGGCAGGCCGCGCGCATTTGTATTAATCCGGACTTAGTGCGATTGGTTCCAGCCGAGGTCAGATTTTTTCTCCACATCGCTGATTTCAGTTGCCGGTTACGAAAACTTGGATCGCACGGTAATCCGATCCGGCCAGACGCTCCGTCAGCCGGAGCCGCTTATGGTGAGCCGCCGACGCCCATGCGGATGCCTTTGATCGAGCTTTTGCCAATTCCTCTGCGGTCTTCGCTAGACGCAGGATGAAATAATTCATTGTCATCGGCAAATTTGCTCCTCCCACCCGCGCGATTGCACCA
>JASHYD010000781.1 GCA_030043175.1 Xanthobacteraceae bacterium
GGTCACGCCGATTGGCAGACCCGCGTCGCGGAAATCAAGAAATTCGGTTCTGCCGGCAAGAAGACTGCGGTGGTCTCGACGATCAACGGTGACGCCAACGTGCCGTTCTACAAGGAACTCGGCAACCAGGGCGTCAAGGCCAAGGACATTCCGGTGGTCGCCTTTTCGGTCGGCGAAGAAGAGCTTGCCGGGGTCGATACCAGACCGCTCATCGGGCACTTGGCGGCGTGGAACTACTTCGAGTCGATCAGAAACAAAGCCAACGAGGATTTCATCAAGAAGTGGCACGCATTCACCAATAATCCCAAGCGCACCACCAACGATCCGATGGAAGCGCATGTCATCGGCTTCGCCATGTGGGTGAAAGCGGTCGAAAAGGTGAAATCGACCGACCCCGACAAGGTGATCGATGCCCTGCCCGGCATCGAGGTGCCGAACCTCAGTGGCGGAACCGCGAAAATGCTGCCCAATCACCACATCACCAAGCCCGTCTTCCTCGGCGAGGTTAAGGGCGACGGCCAGTTCAACGTGGTCTGGAAGACCCCGGGCCTCGTCCCCGGCGACGCCTGGTCGAACTACCTGCCCGACTCGAAGGATCTGGAGGCCGACTGGGTGACGCTCAAATGCGGCAACTACAACAAGGTGACGAAGAAGTGCGGAGGGTCGTCGTGACGAAAGTCGACACGCGCCAGTAACTTAAATTATCGCAAAACATTCCTCTCCTCGCTGGCGATCCCTGCGGGGAGAAATCTTATGGGCTGGGCCGGCCCCGACGGGCCTGGGAAGGGGTTGCTTACCCTGGCCTTTGTCTTCTTCGGCAAAGTTGGCTCTTGGTGAGGTTCGGTCTCCCGCACGCAAAATCCCATGCTCATTCAAAATGGCACGCTCCTTGCGAGACCGCAGGAAATCGGCGGGGCTCAGATTATGGCCCAGACGTTATCTCCCCGCCGCGGCGCTGTCCCTGAATTCCGGCAAGTGGCTCGCTGATAATTCGCCCCTGGTGGGGAGATCGTGTATTGCCGATGGGAGATTTCGATGGCGGACTCGACTTATCGTCCAACCTTGTGGACGCCCGGCGATTGGAATGCGTTCTTCGGCTTCGGCACCAACATCCTCGTCAATATGCTGACGCTTACCGCACTCCTGCGGTTCGTTCTCAAGATGCCTGACTCGCTGGTGTTTGGACGCATTCTCCCGGCCGTGGGGCTGATGCTGTTCCTTAGCACCATGTACTATGCCTTCCTGGCCTATCGTCTGGCTCAGAAGACGGGCCGCAGCGATGTCTGTGCGCTGCCGTCAGGCATCAGCGTGCCGCACATGTTCATTGTCACCTTCGTGATCATGCTGCCAATCTCGCTCAAGACCGGCGATCCGGAAAAGGGCTGGCAGGCAGGCCTCGTGTGGGTGTTCTTCCAGAGCTTCATCCTGATGATCGGCGGCTTCATTGCGCCCTACATCCGCCGGATCACCCCTCGCGCGGCCCTGCTTGGTACGCTTGCCGGCGTTTCCGTGACCTTCATTTCGATGCGGCCGGTGCTTGAGATGTACATGACGCCGGTGATCGGCCTCACCTGCTTTGCCATCATCACGGTGAGTTGGTTTGGCGGCGTCAAGTACCCCAAGGGTATTCCGGCGGGGCTCGTTGCCATCATTGTCGGCACCGCAATAGCCTGGGGCTCCAACCTGTTCGGGCTCAACTATGGTGACCTGAGCGTTGAAAAGCTAGCCGCAGCGTTTACGGGCTTCGGTTTCTCGGTGCCTTTGCCGGCTTTCAATACAGTGTTTTCCCGCTTCGAATTTCTGGGAGTCATTTTGGTGACCGCGATACCGTTCGGCATCTATGACCTCGTCGAGGCCATGGACAACGTGGAAAGCGCCGAAGCGGCAGGCGACGCCTATCCGACGACGCGCGTGCTGACCGCTGACGGGGTCGTCAGCCTGATCGGCTGCCTGATGGGCAATCCCTTCATCAACGCGGTCTATATCGGCCATCCGGGCTGGAAGGCTATGGGCGGCCGCATCGGGTATTCCGCCGCCACGGGGCTGATGGTCATCCTATTGGCGTGGTTCGGCATCATCGCGGTGCTGCTCGCGTTGATACCGGTGGTGGCGATTTCGCCGATCCTCCTCTATATCGGCATGCTAATCGGCGCACAGGCCTACCAGACGACGCCGTCACGACACGCGCCCGCCGTCATTCTTGCGCTCACGCCCCATCTTGCGGCGTGGTGCAAGGGCCTGATGGATGGTGCGCTCGGCGCCGCAGGCACCAGCGCGGCGGCGATCGGCATGGAAAAGCTCGGTGCCGCCGGCGTACTTTATCACGGCCTTGAAGTGCTGGGCGGCGGCTCGATCCTTACGGGCCTCGTGCTGGGCGCGATTGGAGCCTTCGTCATCGAGCGCAAGTTCACCGAAGCTTCGGCATTCGCGGCAGCCGGCGCCGTCCTGACCTTCTTCGGCTTCATGCATGGGGAGTCGATCGGCGTTGCCGTGACCCCAACTGTGGCGGTGGCTTACGTCATTCTTGCGGGCTTCCTTTATGGCTTGGCCCACTACCCGGAATTCGTCTCGGTCGAGATTGCGCCCGCCAAGGAAGCGGTTCCGGCCGAATAGTAATCTCGCCGTCGGCCCCAAAGGAGCCGCCGGCGCTTCGCAGCCGCGGCGGCGGTGCGATGGTTCAAGGGGACGCTCTCTGGGCCTCCGTGGCCATCGCGGCTTGCCACCAGTTAGGATCACCCCGGCCGGGACCCCACACGGCCGCACGGGAATAAATCAAGACGCCGTGACGATTACGCCGGGTGCAAAATGAAAGTCAGCTCGAAGCGCCAATTTGCAAATCTGAGATCCTCGAGGTGCCATCGACCCAGGGTAAGCTGTGAGACGGCGAGCCGCGCCCGCAAGAGTCCGAAGTGTTTGCCAAATGGCACGCTGCTTGCTTCGCTTTGGTGAAGATCAACGACTACCATTTGATGCTGGTTGAGCGATATCGTGCCCAAGATCGTCACGACTGTGTTGACAGGATTTCTCGGGTCCGGAAAGACCACCTTGCTCAATCACATCCTGTCCACTGCTGGCACGGAAAAGATTGCCGTTATCGTCAACGAGTTTGGCCAGGTCGGCATCGACGGCCAGCTCGTAATCGATGTTCAGGAAGACATCCTTGAACTGAACAACGGATGCATCTGCTGCACCGTGCGCGGAGATTTGTCGCGCGCCGTCAAAAACTTGATCGCGAGCGGTCGAACGGTCCACCGCATTGTCGTCGAGACGACAGGCCTTGCGGATCCGGCGCCAGTCGTTCAATCATTCATTCTCGACGAGGCGCTGAGAACGCATACGCAGCTTGACGCGATCGTTACGGTCGCCGACGCTCGCCATATTGTCGATCAGTTGCACAACGAACAGGCGCGCGAGCAGGTCGCATTCGCGGATGTGATCCTCCTTAACAAGACTGATCTCATCTCGGAGCCGGATGTTTCAGACCGTTGTCGATTGTTGCGATCGCTCAACGCACTCGCTCGCATACATCGCACGGTGAACTGCCGCATCGACCTTGCCTCGGTGCTCGACGTGCGGGCGTTTGATCTGCGGAACGCATTGAAACTCGACCCTGAACTGCTCGTCGACAGCACGCATGAGCACGACCGCGACATCGCCTGCGTATCACTTCACGAACGTGGCGCAATCGACGTCACGCAGTTCAACCGCTGGATCAACGCGCTCGTCCAGGCGCGCGGCAAGGACCTGCTTCGGGTTAAGGGGATCATCGATCTTTCGGACGAATCCCGGCGGTTCGTTTTTCACGGGGTCCACATGACTCTCGATGGGCGACCTGGCAAGCCATGGAAGATAAACGAGCCCCGCGTCAGCGAACTCGTTTTTATCGGAAGAGATCTCGACGAGGCGGCGTTACGCCGCGGATTCCTCGAGTGCCGTGTCGGCGCGGTTGCCGCGGCTGCGGAATGACTCAGGCTCCCAATTCCTGAACCGAACTCGCAATGTAGGGGATGTCATGAAACTGCAACATACCCTTGGAGGCCTCGAAGGGCTCGGGCCCGTGACATACGAGAAGCGCGTCTTCGTCGAACCCTGGGAGAAGCGCATCTTCGGCATTCACGTCGCTATGATGGCGCTCAGTTCGCAGCTGCCACTGCCTGCGACGCCCAGCAAGTTCAACACTGTCTGGACCTGGGCAGACCTGCGCAAAGGTGCCGAGTCGCTCAACCCTTTCGATTATTTCAAGTACCGCTATTACGAGAAGTGGCTCGGCGGAATCTCCGGCTACTTCGTCGAGAAAGGCTACATCACCGAAGCCGAACTCGCCGCACGCACCCAACAAATCCTGAGCAATTCCACCGCGGCATCCGCCACGGGCGGCGATCCGGCGATCGATCGACGCATTATCACCTATCTGGTGGAGGGCGACTCGCCCAAACGCGAGACCACCATCAAGCCCCGCTTCGCCGCGGGCGACAAAGTCGTGGTCAAGAACGTCCCGACCATTGAGCACACACGACTCCCGGGATATCTGCGCAACCACATCGGCATCATCGAAACGATCTATCCGGGTAACTACACTTATCTCACATCGACCGGACCCGACGGAATAGGCCCTGCCATGCCCGTCTACGACGTTCGGTTCAACGCTGAGGATATTTGGCCGGGCAATACCGAAAGGAATGTCACGATTTATGCCGACCTCTACGAAGCTTATCTCGACAAGGTCAGCTGAGCCCGTCACAGCCGGCTAATCAAAACGGAAGGATGATGGCATGAGCGCAGACCTCGAAACTTCAGGCCCGGAGGCAACGAAGGTCGCCGACGGAGATCCTCGATTCAGTCGGCGCAACCTCCTCTTCGCAGGCACTGCCGCCGCGGCGGCACCAGCGCTCGGCACCACGATCTCGGTCGAACCTGCACGTGCGCAACAGCGCTTCGACTATCCGCCGGATCGCGAAGCCAAAAACGCTGCCCGCGCGTTGGCGTTGGAAGCGCTCCTCATCGAGAAGGGAATCATCACGGGCAACACTGTCGACAGCGTCCTCTCCTTCTTCGAGACTCAAATGGGGCCTTTCAACGGCGCCAAGGTGGTCGCGCATGCCTGGGCAGATCCCGTTTTCAAGCAGTACCTGATAGAAGACACACCGGCGGCGATCGCCGGAATGCAACTGCCAAAGGGTATGGCGGGGGCCGAAGGCGAGCACATGCGGGCCGTGGCCAATTCGTCGAGCGTCCACAATCTCGTCATTTGCACGCTATGTTCCTGCTACCCCTGGCCGGTGCTCGGACTTCCACCCTACTGGTATAAGGATCCGACCTTTCGGGCCCGAGCGGCACGCGAGCCGCGCGCGGTGCTGAAGGAATTTGGCCTCGACATCCCCTCGACGGTGGATATCAAGACCTGGGACAGCAGTGCGCAAATTCGGTGGTTCGTCGTGCCGGAGCGGCCACCGGGAACCGACGGGATGAGCGAGGCGGATCTCGCCAAGCTCGTCACGCCGGAGGGGATGATGGGAGTAGCGCGGGTCTGAAATGGAGCGGTCGCGTCGCGTCATGGAGGGCCGCTCGGAGCCCGAGGAGCCCGTTTGATGCAAACGCGGTTTGAACATTTCGCGCTGGCGAGCATGCTGGGGCAAGGCGAAGCCCCGCCGCGGCTTGACGGCAAGCTCTGTTTCCCTCAACAATGGCAGCGTCAAGTCTTCGGCGTAGCGCTTGCACTTTCCAAGGCCGGATATTTCGACTGGGAGGACTTCCGCCTCAAGCTGATCGCCACCATCGGCGAATGGGAAGATTCGCATCGGCTTGATGACCCGTCATGGAGCTACTACGAGCGCTGGCTTACCGCGCTTGAACGCCTCCTTGTCGAACAGGGGCTGATTGCCGCCGAAGACCTTGTCGCTCGCCCGCCGGACACCGCGGGCATTGGCCCGGCTGCAGAATCCTGAGGCTCCCTTACGCGGCGCAGGTCACGCGGTGGCTCGCTCACGTTCTAACGCAAGAACACCTCCCCGTTTCGTGGCGGGCGGCCCAAGCTCTGCGGCCATTGGGGAGCGGGAGGTCGGGCCTACGCGCGGCTTGAGAGCCGGTGAGTGCAGTTGCCAACGTGGAGGATAACGGACGCCAGTCGGCGGGCGATTGAAGGTTGCCGCCGACGCCTTGCGTGTCGCGCTCATGATGCTGGCCTGTTGCCATCTCGGCACGGTACTCGTCAAAGGCGCGATTGCTCCAACGATAGGCCCACAGGCCGCCTGCAGCACGCGTCTTGCCGCGAATGCGGTCCATCTTCTCTTGCAGGCTCGTAAACTTGCGTTGCCACTTCCAACAGACCGCAAAAGCGAGGGCGAAGGCGACGATAGCCGGACAGATCAGGATGAGGGCCGCGAGCATGAACATCGGCGCGCCCTTGTTTAGTTGCGATCCGCATGACGGCACTACTGATCCGCCTGAGGATACTACAATGTGTCGGCAAGGGAGAATTCAAATGTCGTGGTGGAAGCCCGCGGCATCCACTGTCGCCGAGTCGCTCATGGCTTCTTGGACGTAGTGATCCTCAGTGTTGGATTACTCACGACTAGGTCAACGCCGTTCTCTCTTCCTCGGACCAGATCGAGGACTTTTTCGTCACGCTCAGTGAAATGTGCATCAATGTGGTCCAAAATGAGGAGGCGGAAAACGAGGAGGCGATGACGGCAAGAGCGTCTGACACCTTCTTCAATCTCTCAAATCTGTCAAGGGGACGCGTGGCAAGGTGGGCTGGTGTGACAGTGTGGTTGCCTCGGACATCGCCACGTAGCCATCACCACGTCGCCAGTCGCCAGCCAATGCGCCGGCCCGGAAGGTCGGGGAGGG
>JASHYD010000782.1 GCA_030043175.1 Xanthobacteraceae bacterium
TTGGCCGAAGCATATTCCGGCTTGACGAAAGCCCAATCGCATTCGAGCTCTTCAGCGACAATCTGTGGCAGGGCGGTGAAGCTCCCCTGCCCCATTTCGGCGCGGCCGTAGCGGATGATCACGGTATCGTCAGGTTCGATAACGACCCAGGCGTTGATCTCGCCGGGATAGCGTCTGGCGTCATCGCCCCAAGGGCGCACGGCAAGGCTCGCCGCCTCGACGGGGCCATCGATGCTGACGCCGAGCGCCAAGCCGCCGGCCGCGGTGAGCGCGGTGGTGATGAACCGGCGACGGGAGAGACTTGTGTCGATCATGGTGATGGCCTCCCTGTCACGCGCGCATCAGAGCTGCGGCGCGATGAACCGCGCGGCGGAGACGCTGGTAGGTGCCGCAACGGCAGATGTTGGTGAGGTTGGCGTCGATATCGGCGTCCGTCGGGTTCGGATTGGTCTTGAGAAAAGCCGCCGTCGCCATGATCTGGCCGGACTGGCAGTAGCCGCACTGCGGCACTTGCTCAGTTAGCCATGCCTGCTGGACCGGATGCTTGCTGTCGGGCGAGAGCCCCTCGATCGTTGTGATCTCGGCGCCCTCGACGCTGCCGATCTGCACGGAGCAGGAGCGCATCGCTTCTCCGTTGACATGCACGGTGCAGGCGCCGCATGCGGCAATGCCGCACCCGAATTTCGTTCCCGTCAGCCCGACCTCCTCTCGCAGAACCCAGAGGAGCGGGGTGTCATCCTCGACATCAAGCTGATGCGAGGTTCCGTTGACCGTGATTTTGATCATGAGGTGGTTCCGCGCGCCCGCCCTCCCTGGCGGACCGGCC
This sequence comes from Xanthobacteraceae bacterium, assembly GCA_030043175.1. The sequence continues at coordinate 827 of JASHYD010000782.1, forward strand.
GGCGCAAAAACCGGACCGCCTCTTGAATAGCTGCAAATTAGCACGCGCGGGATCGGCAGCCTAGAGCGGGTACCTGAGTAGCGGCGCCGGTTGGCGTCCTCACATAGAATTCCACCGACCAAACGACTTTCTTCGCCGCGCTCGAATCTTTGCGGCGATATTGGTATCGTTTGTTTTTCAATATTGGCTAACCCGTCTCGCGGAGGAGGAGGAGATGTCCAGACGTGTGGGAAGCGGCACGGCAGGCGTTCTCGCTAGCGCGGTTTGCCTCGGCAGCTTGAGCTGTTCGGCGATGGCTGGGGACGCGCCACCTAATTTTGCGCCAAATCCAAATATCGGATGGTACGCTTATAACCGCATATTCATTGCGCCGGCGAGCGGCGCCGGTCCCGTTCAGCAAGACCCGGCGCATCCGTACGTTTCGAATGACGAGTTCCGTGTGACCGGAAGGCAGCCCACCCAGCACCTGGCCGATCTCAACAATCCGATTCTCCAGCCTTGGACGAAGGACGTGATCCGCAAGCGCAACGAGCTGGTCCTTTCCGGAAAGCTCGTCCCCTCGCCGACCGCGAGCTGCTGGCCGAAAGGCGTTACCGGATTTCTGCTTTCGCCTATGACCCAGCCGATGTTTTTCATCCAGGGCCCGAATGAAGTGGTGATGATATTGACCAGCTTTAATGACGTTCGCCACGTCCACCTTGCAGACAAGCACTCTGCCAATGTCAAGCCATCGTGGTATGGCGAATCCATCGGTCATTACCAAGGCGATACGCTCGTTGTCGATACAATTGGCCTCGACGACAGGACGCTGGTTGACGGATTTGGCACGCCGCACACGAAGCAGCTTCATATCATCGAGCGCTTCCACCTCATCGAGGACGGCAAGGTCTTGGAAGCTAATATTCACGTCGAGGACCCCGGCGCCTTTACGATGCCCTGGAACGCCATCCAGCGCTTCCGGCAATACGAGGCAGCGGTGGCCAAGGTTCCGGTCGAGCGCCTTTTGCAGCTAGCGAGCGCACCGGAAGGTCCACTCGTGGAGATGAGCTGCGCGGATAATCCTAACTCCTTCTTTCCGGGTACCGACGCCCTGCCCCTGCCGCAGACGGTCGCGCCCGATTTCTGAGGGCAAAGCGCCGCTTGCGAACCATGACGACAAGCGCGAACACGCGATCGCGAAAAGGACGTGCGCCAGTCAACGGCGCCTCCGAAACCTTCACACCTTCCCGCGCGGACCAACGAAGCGTGACGCTGTGGCCGAGCGCATCGCCGCAGCTACAGGGAAAAACGGCAAGACTTACTTGTCGAGCGCCAGCGCAACCACTTCAGCCGGGTCGGTCGGGGTGCCGACCGTGAACGCGATGTACTGCTTGCCGTTTACCATGTATGTCAGCGGCATGCTTCCCATCATGCCGGGAATGCGCAGTTCGGATACCACGGCTCCGGTCTTCTTGTCATATGCGCGGACCATGTGAGACCCGCTCCACCCTTCACCCGCGATCAGCAGCGTCTTGGTGACGAGAAGCGTGGCGTGCAGGTTGATGCCGCCGGTGTTCGGCACTTTGAGGCCGTTGAGCATCGGATTCTGAGATACCCGTTCGGGCGTTGTGCCGAGCGGCGCAATCCACGCGAACTCGCCTTTGTTGAGATCGAGCGCCGTGATTCGGCTGTATGGCGGTTTGAGGATTGGCAGCCCTTTCACCGACAGAGCAGCGCTTGGACCGCGCGAGAATCTCAAGTCCGATTTCGGATCTTTGGCGACAGTGATGATCCCGGGACCGGTCTTCGACGGGATGTAGAAGTAATTGGTTTCCGGGTCGAAGGCTCCGCTCTGCCAGAGTGATCCCCCGGTTCCGCCCGGGTTGTACCAAGTGCCCTTCGTTCCCTCCGGCTTGATTTCGGACGGTGGCGTGAACACAGGGCCGAGCCGATACTGTTTGACGATCTTTAGCGCTTCCGCTCGAAGCTCCGGGGTAAAGTCGATGAGGTCGTCCTCGACATAGCCCTGGTAATCATACCCGGCCGGCTTGGTCGGATGCGGCTGCGTCGGCCATGCACGCTCTCCCGGCACATCGCTTGCCGGCGCCGGTCGTTCCTCGAACGGCCAAACCGGTTGCCCGGTCACCCGGTCGAGCACATAGGCATACGCCTGCTTCGTCAACTGTACGAGCGCCCTGACCGGTCTGCCATCAACCGTCATGTTGACGAGAGCCGGAGCGGATGGAAGATCGTAATTCCAGATGTCGTGATGGGTGATCTGGTAATGCCAGATCCGTTTGCCAGTTTCGAGGTCTACGCAGACAACGGAGTTGCCAAACAGGTTGCTCCCCAACCGGTGACCCCCA
>JASHYD010000783.1 GCA_030043175.1 Xanthobacteraceae bacterium
CCATTGTGTTGCGAATTTGTCGCATTGCCCCCACATTGGAACCGAACAGCCGGGGCTGGACGCCGGCGCCAACTGGAGAGATTCGCGATGCGCGACCCCTATGAAGTGCTGGGGGTGAAGAAGAGTGCGGATGCGGCGACAATCAAGAGCGCGTATCGCAAGCTCGCCAAGAAACTGCATCCTGACGCCAACAAGAGTGATCCCAAAGCCGCTCAGCGCTTTGCCGAGATCAATTCGGCCTATGAGCTTCTTGGCGAAGAAGACAAGCGCAAGGCTTACGATCGCGGCGAGATCGATGCGGACGGCAAGCCGAGATTCCGCGGCTTCGAGGGCTTTGGTCCGGGAGGCGGTTTCGGTCGCGCTGGACGCGGCGGCCCCGATTTCAGCTACGAACATTTCTCTTTTGGGCCGGAGGGCGCGCGGCGCGCCGGCGGGCCGGGCGGGTTCTCCAGCTTCGATGATTTGCTCAACAGCATGTTCGCCGGCGCCGCGCGCGGCCGCGGGCGGGTCCACCCCGGCTTTGCGCCCGAAGAGACGGAGCCGGCCAGCCAGGATGTCACGGCGGAGGTTACAATTGCGCTCACCGAAGCCGCCAAGGGCACGACCCGGCGCGTGCGGCTGCCCACCGGCAAGGAGGTCGATGTCAAGATTCCGGGCGGGCTCGGCGAGGGCAAGCAGATCCGCCTCAAGGGCCAGGGGTTGTCCGGTCCAGGCGGAATCGGCGACCTTCTGATCACCGTCAAGATAGCGCCGCATGCCTACTTCGTGCGCGACGGCGATAATCTGCGCATCGACGTCCCGATCACGCTTTATGAGGCCGTCCTCGGGGGCAAAGTGCGGGTGCCGACGCTTGACGGCGCCGTCGAGCTCACGATCCCGGCGGGCACGACGAGCGGGCGCACCTTCCGGATCACCGGCAAGGGCATGCCGGCCAAAGGCAAGGCCGGTGATTTGTATGCCACGGTGCAGATCGCACTCCCGGGCAAGGGCGATCGGGAGCTTGAGGAGCTGATGCGCAAATGGCTCAGCGACAAGCCTTACGATCCGCGCAAGAACCTGCGATAGCGAGGGGTCTGGTCCAGCTTCATCCATTGCCCTGGTGCGCCATCCAGCTGTTGCCGATTTTCACGTCACAGCGCGATCCGGGAGGCTGCTTGTTCCGGCGCCGATCTGCAGCGCGAGCACGCAGGGTTGAAAGCAGCCCCAGATGTCCTTAAGCATGCGGCGACAGGTGTGAGACCGGATCGGGCACATCCTCGCTGACACGGTATCGGCGCGTGCTCATTCTCGGCAGCTGCTTCAACTTCGAGGCGAGCCTGCTTGTGGCGGTTACGAGAAGGCACTTCGCATCGCCCGGCGCCCGACAAACCCCAATGAGTGAGTGCCTCGCAATCCGCAACGGCTACGGCCGTTTAGGCGCCGGCTGAAATCCGAGTGAGCGGCAAACCAGAAGCGCGCGTCGTCAACCAAACCCGCCGGAGCGCCTCCTCACTGGTCAGAGTTGCGTTTGGCCGGCTGGCGTCGCGCCGGCCTCGTGCGGTTTGCCTGATCGGCCGCACTCGTGGCGCCGCGAAAGGAGGGGTTTTGGAAGCAGCTGCTGCCAAACCCGCGCGTCGAACTCGCCGCACATTCCTCGCGACTCGAAAAAACGCACTGCCGGGTCCCCGAGTCTGTCGTGCACCAAGGATATTCAACAGCGTGAACCTGCGCCGACGCAGTCAACACAGCAGACAGTGCCAATCCGGCAATTATCAGTTGTCTCATGCTGTTTCCTCCCCGCTGCGCGGGATCATAAGCTGTTAGCGCGCATGTTAGCTATCCATCCCGAGGGACAGACTTTTCTTGGGTGGGCAGTTTGCGCATCGGTGATGCGGGATGGGTGCGAGCTCACCGGACCGGCTCAACGCCGACCCCATGTGGGCCGGATGTGCAGCTAGGAGCTTTGGCTTGGCGGTCTACGCAGAGGGCCACGGCGCCAAATTTCATCACCTTTCAATAGGTCTATGAACGTCCAGCCACAAAAATTGCCCGCTATTTTTCTTGCGTCTGCGAAGGAGGGGTAAGTCGCATGACGAGCGAAGAAGTGATATTAATCTTGATACATTAATACATTAAGCCTTTTTTGGCACATGCACAATAATGATGTAATCAGTTTACTTTACCGGTTGTCACTCCCAGTGCGGCAGTACCAACTTCTCCTGCTGGTTTGTGGCGGGCTATCGATTATTCTCTGCGTCCAATTTGTAGGTGAATTGTTTAGGTCCAGGTAAACAGACTAAAGACTAAAGCGCCAATGGATAAGTCTTTCATCCATATTTTTGAGGGTTTACTCGATATTTTTGAGGCTTTATTCAGGGCCGATCAGGCACCCCCTGATGCGGTCGGGAGGGTGGTTTGATCGAGCGCTGAAGCTTCCCCGCAAACCGCATGATCAGGGCGCTCACCGGGAGGCGATAGGTCGCTCCTGGTCTGCCTTCGGGGTCTGCCTTTCGGGGTCTGCCTTTCGGGATCGGTCGATACTGTAGGGAACCAACAATGCCTGTCTAACCTAATGGAAAGACAGGCAAATTAGCGATCTAGCGTTCAACGCACATCGCAATGCCCATGCCGCCGCCGATGCACAGCGTGGCAAGGCCTTTCTTGGCGTTGCGCTTCTCCATTTCGTAGAGCAACGTCACCAGTACGCGGGCGCCGGACGCGCCGATCGGATGCCCGAGTGCAATCGCACCGCCGTTGACGTTGACCTTGCCGGTATCCCAGCCGAGGTCCTTGTTGACGGCGCACGCCTGTGCCGCAAATGCCTCGTTCGCCTCGATGAGATCGAGGTCGCTGATTGCCCAGCCCGCCTTCTTGAGGGCCGCACGAGACGCCGGGATCGGGCCCGTACCCATGATGGCGGGATCGACGCCCGCGTGAGCCCAGGAAACGATCCGGGCCAATACCTTGCGATTCTCCTTGGCGGCCTCGCTCGCCGTCATCAGCACCACCGCGGCGGCGCCGTCATTGATGCCCGACGCATTGGCGGCCGTGACCGTGCCGTCCTTGGCAAAGGCGGGGCGCAGCTTACTGATGCCGTCAAGCGTCGTGCCGTGCTTGGGAAACTCGTCGGTCTCGATCACGATGTCCCCCTTGCGCGCCTTGACGGTGACGGGCACGATCTCATCCTTGAACCGCCCGCCCTTTTGGGCGGCTTCCGCCTTGTTTTGCGAAGCGACGGCGAATTCATCTTGTTGCTGGCGGGTGATCTGCCACTGCCGGGCGACGTTTTCTGCAGTATTGCCCATGTGATAGCCGTTGAAGGCGTCCCACAGACCATCCTTGATCATGGTATCGACCATTTCGAAATTGCCCATCTTGACGCCGCCGCGCAGGTGCGCGCAGTGCGGCGCCATGCTCATGGATTCCTGGCCGCCGGCGACCACAATGTGGGAGTCGCCGTTGAAAATGGCCTGGTAGCCAAGGGCGACCGCGCGCAGGCCCGAGCCGCACAGCTGGTTGACGCCCCAGGCCGGCGTCTCGACCGGGATGCCGGCCGCAATCGATGCTTGCCGGGCCGGGTTCTGGCCTTCTCCGGCCGTGAGAATTTGGCCCATGATCACTTCGGATGCCCGCGGTGCCTCGACACCGGCACGTTTCAGGGCAGCCTTGATGGCAACCGCGCCGAGCTCGTGGGCGGGCAGGTTGGCGAAACCGCCATTGAACGCCCCGACCGGCGTGCGGGCTGCCCCGACGATGACGATGTCATCTTTCATACTAAGCCTCCTGTTGAATTGACTTTGTTGCGCTCGCGAGCGGCAGCAGCCGGCAGGTCGACGGAGGTTTTCCGGGTGCGCAACTGGCTGGATTCGCCGTGGTCAATGCCGCCGTCTTCTTGCGCTGTCAATTGGCCCAACATCTCGCCATCCCGCCGGGGGCGATCCGGTCCGGCAGATCGGCCCGCCGCCCTCGGGAGATATGTGGCGGCTGCCCACAAAGTAGTAGCCCATTGCCATGAAACGTCATATTTTTGAGATGGATGAAAAAAGCGCTACCGAGATGTGGCCGGGATCAGAACCGGTGTTCGTCAAACGATATTGCAGGGCAACGTCTCTATCGTCCTGCGACCAGCACCTATCTGACCCGCGGCAATCTCATGAGTGAAAAACGGCGAGAAATTCTCTCGTGATCGACGGCCGGCAGGGGAAATGACGTCACCTTGCTGTATCACCCATTCATCGTAGAGCATTGAACAACATGGCCAAACCCGATGAGCCGATTGTCATAAAAAAATACGCCAATCGGCGGCTCTACAATACCGGGACCAGCACCTACGTGACCCTGGAGGACCTCGCCTGCATGGTCAAGAACGGTGAAGACTTCGTCGTCTACGACGCCAAATCGAGCGAGGACATCACACGGTCCGTCCTCACGCAGATCATCTTCGAACAGGAGAACAAGGGCGGCCAGAACCTGCTGCCCATTACGTTCCTGCGCCAGCTCATTCGCTTTTACGGCGACAGCATGCAGATGCTGGTGCCGCGCTATCTCGAAGTTTCCATCCAATCATTCGCTCGCGAGCAGGAGAAGTTTCGCCAGCACATGACCCAGGCCTTCGGCGCCGGTCCGTTCGCTCCGCTGGAGGACCAGGTACGGCGGAACATGGAAATGTTCGAGCGGGCTTTTGCGATGTTTGCGCCGTTCGCGCGCCGGGAGGCGCAGGCCGACGAAAGCCAAAAACCGGCGGGCGCGCCGTTCGCGCGCCGGGAGGCGCAGGCCGGCGAAAGCCAAAAACCGGCGGGCCCTTCGGGTGACGAGATCGACGATCTCAAGCGCCAGCTCGACGACGTGCAGAAACGCCTTGACCGCCTGAGCGAGACGAAGAGCTGATTCTGCAGGCCGCTCAAGCGGACACGTTTTTTCAATATCCCATCGCGCAACCGTCCTTGCGACCGTCCGACGCACCGATCAGCACGCCGCGCTGCCAGTCGATGGCGATGGCCTGGGCGCCCCCCCACGGGCGCTCCCGCACCGCGGCGCGGTGACCGCGTTGCCTTAATCCATCGATCGTCGCGAGGGAAATCCCGCGCTCCACGATGGTGTCTTCACCCTCGTAAAATACCCGCGGCTGGTCGATCGCGGCCTGCAGGTCCATGGCATAGTCGACGAGGTTGGTGATGAGGTGGGCGTGTCCCATCGGCTGGAAGTGGGCGCCCATGACGCCGAACGCGATCTCGCAGCGTCCGTCCCGCGCGCCCAGCGCCGGAATGATGGTATTCATCGGCCGCTTCGACGGACCGATTGCATTGGGATGAGAGGGATCGACCACGAAGCAGGCGCCGCGACTGTGCAGCATGATGCCGCTCTGTTCGGTGGCGATGCCGGAGCCGAACTCGCTAAACAGCGAATTGATGAACGATACCGCCATCTGGTCGCGGTCGACCACGGTGAGATATACGGTGTCGCTGCCGGGCGTCGGCGCATGGGGCAACTTCACCCGCCTGCGGGGGTCGATCTTGCCGGCAAGCTCGCGCGCAAAGCCTTTGTCGAGCAGCGACGACACCGCAACGCGCATGAACGGCGGATCGGCGACGTGGGTATCGCGCACCGCAAAGGCCAAGCGGGCGGCTTCGAGTGCGATATGAAGGCGCTCCGCTCCGATGGGGTCGAGTGAGGCGAGATCGAAATTCTCCAAGATATTGAGCAGCACGAGGGCCGCGAGTCCTTGTCCGTTGGGCGGCGGCTCGATGACGTCAAGCCCGCGATAATTCGCACCAACCGGGGTCACCTCCTCGCCGCGATGGCGGGCGAAATCATCTCGCGTCAGCCACGAGCCGCGCGGCGCCAGCGTCGCCACGATCTCGCTCGCAGCGCCCTCGTAAAAGGCCTTTGGCCCCCGCGCCGCAATCGCCTTTAGGGTGGCGGCCAGCCCCGGGAACCGCATGATATCACCTGCGGCCGGCGCCCGTCCCTGGACGAGAAAGTGCTGCGAGGCGCCCGGATCGGCGCGTAACGCGCGTTCCGAAAAACCCCAGTCATAGGCAACGCGCGGAGCTACGGGAAATCCGTATTCCGCATAACGGATCGCCGGGCCGAGAGCGCGGTCGAGCCCGAAACGGCCGTGGCTTTGAAGGATGGCCCACCAGGCCTCGACCGCTCCAGGCACCGTGACACTATGGGGCGAAAGCGGTTCGATGGCGCGCACGCCCCGGTCCCAAAGGATATCGGGCCGCGCCACGGCAGCGGCGCGGCCTGAGCCGTTATAGCCCCAGATCGGCGCGCCCGGCTTCGCAACCAGGCAAAAGCAATCGCCACCGATCCCGGTCATGTGGGGCTCGACTACCGCAAGCGTCGCCGCTGCCGCGACGGCGGCATCGGCGGCGGTGCCGCCGGCCTTCAGGACGTCGATCGCAACCCCGCTCGCCAGCGGATGCGAGGTTGCCGCCATGCCCTCGCCCGCAAACACCGCGGAACGGCCTGGGCTGTGAAAGTCACGAGGCATTCTGATGCATGTTTAAGTTGCGCGCCATCCCGACTATCCACTAGCGCTCGCCGGACGCAGCGAGTGGGCGCCCTCATGCACCGGCGCCGCCCCCGCCCGTCATCAGAACGTCGCGCCGCGCGACAGCAGCCCGGATACTGACCGCAAAGCCGCCGGCCACCTCGACGAAGCTGATGACAAGCAACAGGAAAACGTGCTCGACACCACTGCCTTAATGGCCCTGAACGCAATCAGCATGCCGCCGAATAAGATCTATCGACAGCACGTGATCCAGGATCGTCCGCCGGCCTGAGTGGCGGGCCGATCTCAACATATCGATCAGGAGAATGAGAACCGACCCCGCAGCAATCCGTCGCCTGGTGTGATTGACCATTCTCCTCCCGAAATCATGTAAACACGCCAGGTTTCATTGTTCCATGAGAATGCCGGCATGAAGAACACGACGATGTTGTAGAGCGCGAACGGAAAGATTAGCAGCGGCACGCTGTTGCGGAACATCGGCCGGTCTCCGAGGAGCGGTGCGACACGCGTCGGCACCGTTCTTTAGCGCCCTCCGAAGTAACCCTCAAACGCAAGGCCGTTCACGCTTCGGTTTTGGGCTTGAGGACCTGGCGGCCGCGATACATTCCGGTCTTGAGGTCGATGTGGTGGGGACGGCGCAGTTCGCCCGAATCCTTGTCTTCTACGTAGGTTGGTGCCTTCAGGGCATCGGCGGAGCGCCGCATGCCACGTCGCGACGGCGACGTCTTCTTCTTAGGGACAGCCATAGAGGTCTCCTTGCGGTCGTTGGAATACCGCGGTACGCACCCACCCCCATCCTGCCTCTAAGATGCGGGCGGGACGCCGGTGGAGAGGGACGACATGAAAGCCGGGCTTATAGTGGATGAGCCGTCGAGTGGCTAGGGGCAAAGCAAATGGCAAAGCGAAGCAAGGGAACGGTCGGCGTTGTGGGGCTCGGCAACATGGGCGGCGCTTTTGCGCGTCACCTCGTCGCGGCCGGCTGGCGCGTGCTTGGTTTTGACATCGAAGCCAGCCGCCGCCGCGCCGCCGCGCGCGCCGGTGTCGAAATTGCGCCCGTGGAAACGCTTGCCGCAGTTGCGCCAGTCATCATTCTGAGCCTCCCGAACCCGCAGGCGCTCGATGCCACGGTGGCGGCGATCGCCCAACATGCGCGGCCGGGAAGCATGGTGGTGGAGGCGAGCACCTTCGGCCTCGACGACAAGCAACGCGCCGAAACCGCATTGCGCAAAGCCGGTCACGTGATGCTCGATTGTCCGGTGAGCGGCACCGGCGCTCAGGCCGCGGTCAAGGATGTCGTCATCTACGCGAGCGGGGACCCCAAGGCGATTGCCAAAACGAGGCGCGTGTTCTCGGAGTTTTCGCGCGCGACCTATGATGTGGGCGCGTTCGGCAACGGCAGCCGAATGAAATACGTGGCCAACCTGCTCGTCACGATCCACAATGTCGCCGCCGCCGAAGCGATGGTGCTGGGCATCAAGTCCGGGCTCGACCCGCAGATGGTCTACGACTTCGTGCGCACCGGCGCGGGCACGTCGCGGGTGTTCGAACTGCGAGGCCCGATGATGGTTGAGGACCGTTATGACAATGCCAGCATGAGCATCAAGCTCTACCACAAGGACATTGCCGTGATCGAAGATCATGCCGCCAAGCTGGGCGTGCCGACCCCATTGTTCTCGGCCAGCATTCCGGTTTACTCCGCTGCCCTTTCGATGGGTTACGGCGAGGAGGATACGGCATCGGTGTGCGGGGTGCTGCAGACGATGGCGGGGGTCAAGCGCGACAAGCCGGGTAAGCGCGCCAAACGGCGCTGAATGACTCATTTCGGCTGCCATTGCAAAGAGGCAAGGCACGGCGCGCAAGGGGTCAAGGTTATCGCGTCTTTGCCCACCCGTACCACTGTCGATAGGATCGCGTGCGTACGATGTTTGGGGAGTAACCATGTCCTTGGGCGAGAACGCGCCGCGCAGCGGCGGTCGCAGGACGCACCAGCCGCGCAGCGGATTTCGCGACGGCATGCATATCGACTGGGACGTTCCGATCGTCATGGATGATGGCGTGGTGCTGCGGGCGGACGTCTACCGGCCCGCGAAGGTGGGCAAATTTCCGGTGATCCTCAGCTACGGGCCCTATGCCAAGGGGCTGGCGTTTCAGGAAGGCTATCCGAGCGCGTGGCAGCGCATGGTCAAGAAGCATCCCGATGTCGCTGCGGGCTCGACCAACAAGTATCAGAACTGGGAGGTGGTCGATCCGGAAAAATGGGTTTCGCACGATTATGCCAGCGTGCGCGTCGATTCGCGCGGCTGCGGCTGCTCGCCCGGCGTGATCGACCACTTCTCGCCCCGTGAGACCAAGGATTTCTACGATTGCATCGAATGGGCCGGCGTGCAGCCGTGGTCGAACGGCAAGGTCGGGCTTAACGGGATATCGTATTAT
>JASHYD010000784.1 GCA_030043175.1 Xanthobacteraceae bacterium
GCTGTTTCGAGAGCTGGATCAAGGAACTCTGGCCCGGCCGGCATGATCTGATCGCCATCGACGGCAAGACGTCGCGCCGCACTCACGACAAGCGCAAGGGGCTCAAGGCGCTCCATACTCTGAGCGCCTATGCAACCAATGCTCGGCTCGTCCTGGGACAACTCAGCGTGCCCCAGAAAACCAATGAACCTAGATCCGTGAGTTGAGACGCGGCACGATTGAGCGAATCATTGTTATGATTAGGGATGGGAACGAATCGCAGCGTTATTCGGCATCTCCCGGCGGGTGAACAACCGGTAGTAGAGCGAGCGTCGGCTGGGCCAGTCGTGGCCGATACCTTCGCGGGCCGCATTCATGTGGAATGGGACAACAGCGCGCCTGTGACGCCGTTGGGGCAGCTGCCGTTCTTCGTCGAATTTGTCAAACAAGGTGGACTGTTCGATGGCATGGTGGCGGACTGCCCGCTGCACTATACGAGTCCGAATGCACCAAAAAAACGCGATGTCCTCGGCACGATTTTTCTGTCGATACTGGCCGGACATTGGCGCTACGCGCACATGACGACGGTGCGTTGCGACACAGTGAATCCACCGCTCCTCGGGATGACGGAGGTGGTCTGCGAGGACGCGGTACGGCGTGGTCTCGATAAGATCGACGAAGAGGCCGGTGAGACTTGGCTGCAGGGACATTTCGATTACACAACACGACCGCTTTTGAGCGAGCCGTGGATTCTTGACATCGACACTACGGTGAAGCCGCTCTACGGGCATCAGCAAGGCGCGGTGGTGAGCTACAATCCTCAAAAGCCCGGGCGGCCGTCGCACAGCTATCACTGCTACATGGTGGGCAATTTGCGGCTGGTGCTGGCGGTGGAAGTCGCGCCCGGCAACCAGCACACCTCCAAACATCACCAGCCGGCCATTGCTGCTTCAGGCCATCGGTAGGCAAACCCGCCACGCCGGCCGTACCACCCGTGACGATCACCAGCAGTCCAGGCGAGCATCACCGCGCCCAAAAGGCGTTGACCCGCATCGCTCGCTTTTTTTCTCAACTGCGAAAGACTGCGGAGCAGTTGACCCCGATCGAACGCTGGTACCGAATCCTCAACGAAGCGCTCAAAAAATTTTCTCCGCGGCCGGAAATTGATCCCACCACGAATACTTCAGCCCTCGGGAGCTGCGAGTTATGGCTGAGAAAACGCCGGCGAAGAGTTCTGTTCAATGCCGCCGCATTTAGAATCAGCTCCCGCACATCGGGGAGGGCGCTAGCGCGCTCTGGCTCCAAATCGAAAACATCTGTACGGGGGGCGAAAACTCGGCCGTTCCAGCCGTCAGAGCTGCCCGTTATGGTTGAGAGCCTCTCGAGACGACCTGGTTCAATTCGGTCAACTCACGGATTTAGGATTAAGGCACAGCCGTCGCGCCAAGCTTGCGGCAGCGGCTGCGGGCGCATGCACGGACCAAACGATGGTACCGTGGCGTCATCAGGCCGATCGTCCATATTGATCGCACACTCGTGGCCGCAGTGTTGGCGCGTCACGAACGAGCCACGCCGTGCCGGCACATGAAATCGAAAGCTGATCATAGCGCACTATGGATGGTGCTACGGCACGTGCGGACCGGCGTCGCAGATGTGGCCCCGCCGGCAAACCTTTACCTTCGGCATGCATCCCTTCCACGGCGAGGTGGAGTTTGGCAAAATACCTACAGAGGGCGGGTTGATGCAGAGATGAGCGCGTGCGTCCCCCCTTTCCTGACGCCTCTGGAGTGGAAGCTTTTAAACGCACCTGACAAGAGTGTTCGCTCCACCCTAGTCGCAAATACCTACCACCGCACGCCGAGTGAGCATTCCGTGTTTCGCCAAACTCAGCCTTTTATTGGATTTTTGAAAACAGACTTTCCGCAAAGACCACGGGGTCCGTATCGGCCGAATGGGACTCGCGCGACGAACAACGTGCGGCTCCCAGCTATACGGTCTTGAACTATGTTCGGCATCAACAGGCCTAACGCCTCACTGCCATCAACCGCTCTTTCGGCTGCTTGAATTCCTCCGCCCCTTTGGCGATGGCCTCTGCCTCGCTGGCCGCTTCAAGATCGCCGAGCCATACGGCCTTGGCGTGAACGACCAAAATCGACCACCGAGCAGGTGTTTTAGTTGCCATTGGGCGGCGAGCGTATTGCATCGGCGCAGCACCCTCAAGGGATTTGGCCCGATTTACCTCGACGTTGCCTCGGAACGACGCTGCTGACATAAGTGATTGCTGCATTGCTGCTGACGCAAACGATTGACGAATAACGAGAATTTGCGGAAGAGAACGCGATGGGTCGAAGGTGTGTTGCTCTGGAGCTTGAGGGCATATTGCGGCTCCTTTCTCTGGTTTGCCGAAGGATGTCCGTCGGTTTTGCGGTCGCTAAGCCACTCGGCAAGAGATCCGGTCGCGGTTGTCACCACGTCACCGTTGGGGTTGGCGCCTCTGTATTTGAGGAGGTCGATGGAATCTGGGAGTTTTCTTGCGGTGGTCGGTTGTGCAGAACATCCCAGAATGCCTGCGCCTTTGGCGGCGGTGCCTCGGGATCGAACGCCGAGATATCCAGCGTCGCGAGGTAGGCCGCGATGCCACTGCTAGAGTACCATCCCCTGAATTCCGGTAGTCCGGTGTAAAATCTCCGTTAGGCAGGCGGACCATGCGACGTTTGCGGCGATCATCTTCCGGCAGATAGATTCCGTCCGACTGTTGGTTGCTGGTGAAGACCACGCCAAGGCACATTCGCGTAGCACCTGTCGTAGGCGTGGTGGCCAACTCACACTCTGACCTGGGGCGGACTCCGGTCCTGATTGCACAGAGCGCACCGCTCTCATCGACAGCTTGCGCAATGCCGCGGAGATGCCATGATTGCGCAGCCCAGACGTGCGGATCTGCTATTAATTGATAGTTCTTGATCAGGACCAATGCGCAGAGCTGGAAAAACCGGTGTCGCCACATTTAAGGCGACGAAATCCTGAAGACGAAGCATCAAGCGCATGACACGCTTGCACTTCACCATTGCGCTCATTGCTTGAGTCGTAACGAACCCTCGGTTCGAAAGTTCGTTGCCATATTATGGCACGGTATACGTTTCGCGTAGACCCGATGCCGAGGCCACGAACATGGAGAAAGCCAATGTCGAAGCGAATGCTGAACATGTCAGTCGCCGCCGCGCTGGCGGCGGGTGTTGCAGCAGCTCCCAATGTCGGGTCGGCTGCGCCGTTCGCCGATGCGTTTGCCGTCACAAAGGCGACCGACACCAACGTTGAGCCGGTGCGGTGGGGCCGAGGATTCGGTTGGGGCTTAGGGGCTGGATTGCTCGGTGGCGCTATCGTCGGCGGTGCGCTGGCGGCACCCTACTATTACGGTGAGCCCTATTACTATCCCCCGGCCGCGTACGGCCCTGGTTATTATCCGGCCCCGGGCAGCGACGCCGCCCCCTACTGCGCCAGCCGCTACCGATCCTACGACCCTGCCACGGGCACGTACCTCGGCTATGACGGTATGCGACATCCCTGCCCCTGACCGAACCAACTGCGTGCGCTAGGCAGGGTGGCAATCAGCCCTGAAGCCCCCCAGCCCCTTAAGCCGCTGGCTGCCAGTGAGCGCATCGGTTCTGGGAGTCGTGTGATAAGACAACATATTAGACCATACTGGCGTCCCAGAAATCGGCACTTGGGACGATTATGGGACGCCCCTTCCCTACCGTTTCGCGGCCTTTGCGCCCCTCCGCGGCGCCGCGGTCGGGTCGAGCCAGCCTCAAGCCGTCGTCGTCCCAACAGACGGCTGAAGATTAGGCGCCCAGTCGAGCAACGGCATAGCCTCGACCTTGCGAGGGGCAGGCTTCTGCTTCGGCGGCACGACCGGCGACGGCGCAGGAGCGGGCGCAACCCACCCCAGATAAGCGGCGGCATTCAGCAGCACCCTAGGGCTATCACGCAGTAGCGATATGCCCATGTCGCAGCGCATACAAAGCAGGCCGCGGACTCGACCCGTCTCATCATGTACGTGGTCTATGTGGGCCGTGCCATCGAAACGGCGGATGCGGCCTTTCGTGGTACCGACACGCGTCCGGAACCAGACGCTCAAATCGCAGTCGGGTTGATAGCGCAGCCACAGTCAGGCGAGTTCGACCCGGTGGCTCGTCCCTTGCGGTTGCCAGCTTTGCAGATCGCTTGGTCATGCGACACGCCTGCTCTGGAACGGGCTCGGCGCGAAGCCGACATAACTCGCCAGTTGGCGGCGATTGTTGAAGTCACGATGGAATATCTCGCCAACGAGCAACCGTCGCAAACTCCGGACCGATCGCCTTCAGTTTATGGAGAGTTTGGATTTTCTTTGCGTTAGGATGCGTCGATGCTTCATCTGCAACAATCGCGTTGCGCTCCGTTTCAAGAGTGGCGATCATTTCAACCACGAGCTCCAGACGTCCCGCTTAACGTCGATCGTCATGCGCCCGCCGCGACTAGCAAGACAGGCGCTATCCGTCGCAGGACGCGCCAGCTTGACCCGATGGGAAGCCTCGCGGGCAGCTTGTCCACGGCACGCAGAAACGCGTCGCGGCCGGCGCGGTACTGTTTGCGGTCGGCCGCATCGAGATATTTCGGCGGCTCGGTCTTTCGACTGCCGCGAAGGAACCACCGTGTCAGCACCCTGCCATTCGCGTCGAGCGACATTTCGCACGTGAGCCTTCCGACCTGAAATCGCATTACCCCCCCTCCCGATTTGCCCCAACATGGCGGCCCGCCCGGTGCTTGGACGGGTGTGGCGACCGGGCGAGTCGTGCCCACCCCTGAAGCTCAAATCGGGCTGCGGTTCCGCGGAGCGATCCAACGCTTGCAGCACTGCACGCACAACTCAATCTCCGCTTGCGCCATGGGAAAGGGCGGGTGCAGGACAACCTCGCCTCGCCTATGAGGCCGACGTGGGGCCTTCTACGCAAGCCTCAAGGTCGTCGACAAGCTGGCGGGCGGCTCGAGCCGGCCGAACTCTTACGTCTGCCGCCGCGGCGTGCCAGGCGCAAATAGAAGGCGTGGCTGCCGCGCGATACTGGGACCGGCATCCTGCTTAACAACGCATCGTCGAAGATGCACTGACCGTGTTCGCTCACGCGTGCTGGCTTGGCGCCGAGGGCATCGTTTCCAAGAGAGTCCATCGCGCCTACCAGTCCGGGCGTGCCGCGTCTGGATCAAGGTCCGCAATCCTGCAAGCATCGCCGCGCAGCTGGAGCGCAGCGAGATGTGGAATCGACGAGCCTTAGGCAGTGCCCACCGACGATGACCCGCCGCAGAGGCTAAATCAACGTGGTGATCTCAGGCGCAAATTTCCCATAAGACCGGTGGCTTGGCATCACCCCGGCAAACGATCCGTAGCTTGCCGCCGGGGCCACACGTGCCCCGCCCCGCCTAAGGGGCGTCCACCTTTGATTCATTCGCCAAAATTCTTCTCAGCTCATCCTCCAAAATGTCGAGCGTGTCGGCGAATAGTCGAACGTGCGTTTGGCCTCAGCCGTATCGCTGCCACTGCGGGCCAGCATTTCCACGCGCTGCTCTTGACGCGCCACAATGCGTCGCCCGTCGATGACATGGCGAATAGCCATTTGCATTTTGCTAGGCTCCATCGGCAGGTTCGGCAAAGCCGGGCCACGCATCAGGCTCGGCGCATCACGATTAGAATGGCCGGGGCTTGCTGGAATTTCTTAGCCGCCTTTTCGATAGCCTCGCCTTCATCAGCCGCTTCGATTTCGCCCAGCCTTATGGACATTGGGAAATCGGGGTAGACATCCCACAAAATGGGCGTCGAACGTGGTTCTGTTCGAGATGCGGGCGTTCCTGGAATCTCCGGCAATCGTAGAGCTATCAGACGCAAAGAGTTGGATCGCTCGATTTCGTCCAGCAGAAGCAGCGAACTTTGGATGGCCGCCAGAGAGATATTGACTTGGTCGCGGGCCGCTTTTGCAGACACCCGCATCCGATTGATGCCCGCCCAACTATGCGAGCCCGCCGCCGCACTCGTTATGGAATAGTCTAAGATGGACAGAAACACGTGGTTGCTCATAGCCCGCTCCTACAGTAGTAGTGCTCTCATGGCTAAGAGTGTGCGTGGCCAAATGCTCCCCGGCCTTGCCAAAGGGCAACGGGGAGGGGGGTGCTGCCGCGCGCAATTAACCCAACGCCGAACCTTTGTGCGCAGTTTCCCGATATAACGGGAAAGTGAATGTCGCGGCTTGCCCGCGCGTGGTTCGATTATCGCCGCGAGAGCCGGCGGGGGAGGAGAAGCGATCAAAATCCCGTGGCATTTTTGGCTTTTTATAGCCGCGACGACGCCGCAGCCGGTAGTGCGATCGCGAGCGATCGCAGCAAACCACCATCAAGGCAATGAGCCACCTAAACTAATTGCCGCTTCCCGATCATCCAACCCGAACACCGCGGCGACGTATTTGATCGGTGCCGCTTCCGTCTCGATCCTCCGCCCCTCCACGTGTTTGCCCACGCGTGCCATCTCGGGGCCGAGGGTATCGCGACCCGACGCTGCAGGTGCCGGCGTCCTACGAGGCCGTTAAGACGTTAAGAAAGAGAGATGACCCCAGGACTTGCTGAGGGGGGAGCCCTGGGGTCTTCGACCTAACGACACGTGGCGTGCGGAATGGGCGCCATCCGTTTAGGTCGGAACTGTTCGAAGTGCCAAAAGTCGAATGATGACGACCCTTCCCCCGATGCTTGGCGGCTCCAGCGCCGCCGGAGGCTGTGCCCCGAAATTCGACGGGCCTGGCGCAAGTTGGTAGGTACTTCTGCGGCCTCAGCGCGCATCAGTGCCGAAGGGCCATTGGCTTTGCGGCACCGCCCTACTAGCCAGTACACACCATAGCCAACCGCAAGAAAAGGAAGCACAGCGCCCGCGATGGGACCGATAAAAATGGTTGATGCAACGATTGCCGTGCCGATCTTGTGCATGGCCCCCCAGGAGAAAAGATGGTGACCGATAGGCGCATCGGCCAACACACGGAAAGTCCGTTGGACAATTTCTTGTTCCGCGCCCTCACGTCACACTTTCGCGACTGATTCCTCGTGCCTTATCACGGGTTCGCGAGCGGACAGATGACGTCCGCAAAGGCCAGATCACCTGCGGTGATCGGGCGATATTTTGCGCTGCCGGTATCCTGTCGGCGACGCCGCTCATGCACTCTCTGCCGAGCCTCCTGCCGTGGCCTCATTTCTGGGTTGCGCTGTGACACCTCATGCCTGTATTTTACATCGGATGCATCAGCCGGAAGATTGGCGATGGTGGGGGGGTTGCATGGGTTAGGGCGCGTGGGGCGGCAGCTTGCCGCCGCGGTCGTGATCTTTGCCCTCATACTGCAAAGCGTGGCGTTAGCCGCCACCACGCGTGCCACCGCGAATACCGCCGCCGACCCGGGCTGGATTGTCTTTGAGCTGTGCCACCACAACGGCTCTGCAGACGATGGAGGCAACGCGTCCGCACCCGCTGATGTGCCGGAAAACTCCGGCGCTCACTGCATATTCTGCCTGGCCGGAGCGAGTTACGCACTCCAAGCGCCGCTCCAGAGTGCGGCATTCCACATCATCGCAATCACGATTGCGCCGTGGGTCTTCACGGTGTGGCTATTGCCTGCGCTCACAGTTGACGCCAGCGCACGACCCCGCGGCCCGCCACCCACGGTATAAGTTGCCGCGGCCGTAAGCCGCCGATCTTTCCACCTCCTCTTCGGCTTTGGCTCATCGTGGCAACCGCGCGCTGCGTCACTTCCCGACGCCTGCCGCCGCCGCCTGGATCGCATGCTCTGACACATATCAGGACCGAAATATCATGTCTGCTCGCATCACTATTCGGCGATTGTCGCCGCTTCACAATCAGCTCTGTCGAGATGCTCGTGCTGCTAATCTTATGACTGCCGCAGCATCCGCCTTAGTCGTCCTGGCGACCGCTGCGCAGGCAGCCGACATGTCGATGAAGGCTCCTGTGACACCGATATATAATTGGAGTGGCTGCTACGTCGGGATCAATGCCGGCGCCGGCGGCGCCGGATCGGACTTCACCACCACAGTCGGCAACGGAACCCACCTGCTGCCTGCTGACGGCGCTCTAGTGAGCAACTCCGGGACCGGGTCAACGGACGCCACCGGATTCCTCGGAGGCGGCCAGGCCGGCTGCAATTGGCAGTCCGGATTGATCGTGTACGGCCTCGAAGGCGATTTCGATTACTTCCACAGTGGCCCGAGCTTCGCAAACAACACCAATACGCTGAGCGATGGAGTGACGCCGTTCGCGGTCACGCAGTCGCTGACGACCGATTTCTTCGCAACTCTTCGTCCGAGAATTGGCGTCGCTGCCGATCGCAACCTCGGCTACATCACCGGAGGCGCAGCGTTCACCCATGTGAGCTACGCCCAAAGCTATGTTGACGGCGCCGTCCCGTCAGGTGCCGGCAACGCAACAGCCTCAAAATCGCTCGTCGGCTGGACGATTGGTGCCGGTTGGGAACACGCGTGGACGAACAACTGGACGTTCAAGCTCGAATACTTGTTCGCGAGCTTTCCGACGACGAATGCGCTTGGGGCCATCTCGGATGGCACTGGCGGCACTAATCCACTCCAGGGCTCCGCGAACCTGACCATCCAGACTGTTCGCGCGGGTGTGAACTTCAAGTTCTGACAGGTCGCGAAGTCCTGACGGGACCGAAAATGCGCAACATCTTCACCGCTCCCGCACACTTCGCGCCGGCATACGGCAGCGTCGCGGCGGGTCAAATCTAATCGGGGCTATCATGTCGAGCATCAATATTCTGCAACCCCAGTCGCACCGCACGTATCGGCGTTTCAGCACGTCTATCGTGACGTTCATTGTGGCTTTTATCGTGTCATTCATTCCGCTGCTCGGATTTACGACTACGGCAGCCCGCGCCTGCGCCTGCGGCTGCAGCGTGTTTGACGTCGGCGGCGGTTTGCTGCCGCAGGAAAACGATCACGGCGGCCGGATATTCACGGAGTGGTGGCACTCGGACCAGAATCAGAACTGGATCGCCAGTTCAAAAGCACCGGCCAGCGCCAACTCGGATAAGCAGCTCGTCACCAACTGGTACACGGTCGGCTTCGAGTACATGTTCAACCGTGAATGGGGCGTGATGGCGCGATTGCCATATGTCAACCGCAACCTGACCACTGACACCGGATCGCCTGGTGGAATTCAAACCTTCAATTCCCACGACCTTGGCGACCTTGAAGTGATGGGGATCTACACCGGCTTTTTTGCCGACATGTCGACCGGCGTCATATTCGGCCTCAAGCTTCCGACCGGCGTGTATAATGCTC
>JASHYD010000077.1 GCA_030043175.1 Xanthobacteraceae bacterium
TCCACGCGTCGCAAACAACCTGCCGTAGCGGTCAATCATGCGACGAAAATCCTCGGCAACCGCCTCGATCAGCGATCCTCTCGGCGTCCCCCCACAAATACCGTAACTTGACGAACTGCCTGCGTTATCTGCATCGATCGCCCCGCTAGTGATTCGCGTTGTACAGCCAAGGAATCAAAGCGCAACCCGCCCGTCTCGAAATACCGCAACCACACCCGCTCAAGTGTGATTTAGTCAGACTAAGCGCGGGCGACAAATTGACAAATTCATCCCAGGAGGCGCACCGCCAGGTGGTAGCGAGATGCGCGTGATGTTCGCTGATTGCGCGCCGCCCTTATCATCATTTCAAAGAACGCTTATCGAAGTTTACCGTGAGTTCTGCCTTCTCGATTGGCAGGGCGATCGTGACGTGCGTGTCTGCCTAGCACCACCATCGGGGCCGACCTCGGCGGGCGGTTGCACCGGCTGGCAAATTGCTCAGGTTACGGGGTACCGATCGATGTTCGGTGCGTGTGAAGGAGAGCTGGCTTCGCCACCGACGCGTTGAGGCTATCGAGCGCCGCGAGCGGGGCGAGGTCGTTGACGAATGTCGCCCGCACCTACCGCATGGCACACGACGATAATGCGGCCGTAGCCCGCGCCGCGCTCGCCAGAGGCCCGTCATCGTCAATCGGCAGTCTTGCCAACTGTAGTAGATCGCGATGCTGTCCGCGCACACCCACCGAGTTTTTTCCGGCCCGCCGCCCGGCCGAGCCCGCACACAGTCGCCATTTGAACCTCCGGAACTACAGCGGTTACTCAATTGTGAGGGGGGGATGGCTCCCTCTACTGTTGATGAGGTTTCGTTATGCGCAAATCAATCTTTGCGTTGGCCGCAGTTCTCGCGCTTGGCGGCCTATCGCTTACCACTAACGCGTTCGCTCGCGGGGGTGGACACGGCGGTGGTCACGGTGGCGGACATGGCGGCGGACATGGCGGCGGCCACGTTGCTCACTTTGGGGGGCATGGACCCAGCGGCCACTTCGGAGGTGGACATCGCGGCCGCGTTTTCGCGGGTGGACATGGCCGCCGTTTCTGGCACGGCCGATGGTGGGGTTATGGCGTTGGTCCATGCTGGAAACGGTCAGACGCTTACGGCGAGTATGTGTGGGTCTGCGATTAATTCCTGACAACGCACCCGCCAGGCTCTCTTTGTGGTGTCCCAACCGTTGTTTTTCGACGCGTTTGCCGTCGGCCTTTCGGGCCGTCGGCTTCGTTTTCAGAAGGGCAGCCCATAGGGGCTGTCTCTTTTTTAGGAGAAATTCATATTCATATGTCTGAAAGTAAAATATGAAGATAGGGGAAATAGATGGCCACCGGTCATAAAACCCCAGGCAGCGGTCGCAAGAAGGATGCTCCCTACAAGAAAACCGCGACTCTAGCGGGCGAGATTGGCGCAGCGAAAAGCCACCGGCCCGACACCGCTAGATTTCATGCTGGCGATCATGAGGGATGTGACCCTTGCGCCGCCGTTAGGCTAGATGCCGCACGCGGCGCCATACATCCACCCGAAGGCCCCTGAAAAGCGCAATATTTTTGCGATCGCGCGGGACTGTCGCAAGGGTTTAAATACTGCATTGCTCCGTCGAGAAAGACCCGCTTGCCTCAGGCTGCGCAAGGGTCGGCGCCCGACGGCCGACCCCACTCCGCTCTCACCGATCGAGCGGATCACTGAGATCCTGGAGCGGCTCTTCCTGGCGCGGCCCGAAGTCACGACCTAGCTACTCGCCGAGCTTCGCCGCTGCGACACCTCGGCCTTGCCAAAAACTGTTCGGTCCGGCGTATCACTCGCCGTCGACTCCCGCGGATATGTCGGCCGCCTGCGGCCCGGCGCCGGTTGACGGGTCACCTGCCGAGCCGCCGTCTGGCGTCGATCCGACGCCCGGCGAGGTGTCCCCAGAGCCGGGGCCGACGCGGTCGAAGCCTGGCTTTACCGCTTACAAAGCGATCTGGTCTTGCCGCGGCCTTAGCAGCCAATGCGGCGGGAGGGGCTCCGGTAAGGATCGCCGACATCCGGGCGCGCACCAAATTGTTCGCCAGCGCTCGGCAATCGATCATTCATTCTCGCCTGCGACCCAATTATATTCGATAGCAACATTGCGTTGTTGAACGTAGCCGCTTTCATCTAGCCCTGGCAGAACGCGGCAGCAAGGTGAGCAGCTCCACCGCGTCGAACCGCATGCTTACGGCTGGGCTGCAGCCCTCCCCAGCACATCGCTCGGTAGCGCGGGCGTGTGCTTGGGCAACACCCGCGCTTTGGTCGCCTGCTCGAAGTCGTAGCCATAGGCGAGCACCTGCCCTTCGCTGAACGCCTGCCCGAAGAACGAAATCGTTACGGGCAGACCCGACCACGTCATGCCAGCGGGCACAATCAAATCCGGAAAGCCGCTCTCGTTGGCGAGGTTCGTCGGAGAGTCGGTCGGTGCCGGAAGACCATCGGGCTTGATATATTGGGCCGGACGCGGCGACATCGGATAGACGATGGCGTCCAGTTGGTATTTTGCAAAGAGCGCCATGACCGCCGCCTTCGTCGACACCAGCGCCTCGTTCTTCGCGGCAATGTAGGACGGATCGCTCAAATCGAGCGCAACGGACGCCGTGTATTTGAGTGCGACGGCTTTTTCCGGACTCCGGTACCCGCCTTTCGGATCATTCGCACGCGCGACGATCTCGTCGAGTGTCTTAGGGTACTGCGGCTCCGACGTTTTCAGATAGTCAGCGATCTGTGCCTTGAATTCCGCATAGGTTACGATGTTGTAGAGCGCCCCCTTCGATTGGAGGATGTAGTCTGGGTACTTGATTGGGTCGATGACGATTGCACCGAGTTTTTTGAGCGTGACGATGGCCGCCTCGACGACCTCATCGGTGCCGGCGTCCTTTCCCATGAAGTCTCGCGCAATCCCGATGCGCGCGCCTTTGAGCGCGCCCGTCTTCAAGTACTTCGTGTAATCTCGCTCGAATCTCCCCGCGCTCTTCGTCGTCGCGTCATCGGCCGGATCGACGCCGGTCATGACCCCCAACGCCACCGCCACATCGTGGACGCTGCGCGCCATCGGCCCCCCCGTGTCGAACGAGAGCGCCAGCGGCACGATGCCTGCGCGACTGAGAAGCCCGTGCGTCGGCTTCAGGCCGACAATTCCGTTGGCTGACGATGGGCCACGGACAGATCCGCCGGTATCGGTGCCCAAGCCAAATTGTGCGAAAGCGGCAGCAACGGCGGCCCCTGTGCCGCCGCTCGATCCGGCAGGACCGTGCAGGAGCTCGTGTGGATTTTTCGTTTGACCGCCTGCGGAGCTGGAGCCGTTGGGTACCGAACCCGCTTTGATAATCTCCGGATCGGTCGCCCCGCTTACGCTGCCGCCGCTGCCAGCGAACTCGCTGAGGTTCACCTTGGCCAGCATGATCGCGCCAGCCTCGCGCAGCTTTTTCACCATGAAGGCGTCCTGCTTCGCCATATGGCCTTCGAGAAGCTGCGATCCCGCCGTCGTCGGCATGTCGAAGGTGTCGTAGTTATCCTTCAACACGACGGGGATCCCCTGCAGCGGTCCGCGCACCTTGCCGCTCTTGCGTTCCGCATCGAGCTGCCGCGCCTCCTCGAGCGCCTTTTTGTTGAGAGTGATGATCGCATTGATAGCCGGACCCTGTTTGTCATAGGCTTCGATCCGCTTGAGGTACGCGCTCACCAATTGCTCGGACGTCAACGTTCCGTCAGCAAACGCCGCATTCAAGTCGGCGATTGTCGCGGTCTCGATGTTCAGTCCTGCGGCGCCCGCGGGCACGTACAACGCGCCAGTGAGCGCACACGATGCAACTACCGAATACAGCACTCGTTTCATGCGCACAGCCATCTCCCTCTCTCCTGCGGTCTCCAGACGACGGTTCGTCGGTCTTGGCGCCGTCTCGCGCAGAGCAATAAGCGTGCCAGGCCGTCGTGACCGCTCAAACGGGCATGGGCAACCCAAACGGGTGACTTCTTAGAAAAATGCATCATATATCCGCCCAACCGGGCCCGCCATCCAAAAGAACTTCCTTAAATCCTTCGGCTGCAACATAGAGATCACGACGCGACTCGGGTGACGAGTCCCTTTGCGGTGAGCCGCAGGTATCCCGACGGCGACCTGAAGCTGTGCGACGTGAACGCTAGGGATTTACGTCGCCTGCTCACAGGGGACCTTGAAGCCGTGATCTGCGCATTGCCGGGTGGGTGGCCCGATGAGCGAACTCTTTCGATTCCTCTTTCGTGAGCGGATAACCGTTTTTACTTCCGAGAATTAAGCTTATCGGAACCAAACCCGATCAGTTGGCGCAGTTAATTTCGGATCACGGTAAGTTTTTATTGTCGCGCCTATTCCCGCGCAGACTCAAACCATGTCCCGCTCATGATTTGTGGTTTTCTTCATTTCAACACCTGATTCGATTGCGGGGGTATTCCCCTCTGTCATCGTCCGAGTACATCTCGGTCTTAGTGCACCTTCAACCAGACGAGCTTGACGCGCTCGCCCCATCCCGGGGCGGCCGGAGAAGCCTGCCGTCTCGGATAGGGTGGCGAACCAGTTGGTTGACCGATCACTCTGGACCCGTAGTCCGGCCATGGCGCAGCACAAAACGGCGCCGCGCACCGCATCAGCAACTCCATCATCGATTGGCCGCCGCCTGGTCCGGCTGCGGATGTAAATATGCCGCGCGGGGTACCCGGTCGGTGAGTCTCTTGATCACCCACGCGCGCCAGATCAGTCCGGCTCGACGTCGACGTGAGTCTTGCCGCCCTGCGGGGGTGTTGTCGCTTTGCCCGAAGAACATGACGAGTGCATTGCGGTCGACGACGAAGCTCGCATCCGAATCGAAGCGCGACAATATCTTCGCGTCTTGCGCCTCGACCAGGTCGGAACGCGCGCGCCCTCGACCTCTTCAAGCCGAGAGATATGGATCGTCGTCGGGCAAGTCGATCGTCCGGCGGGGATCGTTGGCGGGCATAAGGCGAAGGCCTCACGCAATATACCCGACCCTGCTTTCTTCACTCGGTGCTTTTTGAGCGGCAACGGCTGCCGCTAAGCGCAATGCTCGCGGGACATGAACCTGCGTCAACGAGACAACGAGTGCGGTTCCACCTTTTTGGGAGTGGAGCAAATGATGGTCCGCGATGCGCGCTTCGTAGCGGCGTGCCGCATTCCACCCGCTCCGCCGCTTTTCGCGGCTAGCGTCTTCACGCCGGCGGCCTCGTGGATATCCCTCCTCCGGCGACAGGTCAGGCTGCAAGCATTCCAGATGGCACAGATCACGCATAACGCGAGTTTGATTGGCCGACCTATCCTCTTCAAACCCCATCAGGTGGCGGTCTAGCGCCGACCCCGAACAGAAACACGACCCGGGCGCAACGGATGACCCGCGAGTGGAGAGCTGACCCTTGACAACCCCCCGGCCCGTTACAAAAGGAATGCTTCTCCGTTCATGCAGCTATGCGACCACCGCGCTGGTATCATGTGTGGCGCGAAATGGCTAGTCCGACACAAAATGGACACGCTGGCTTGGGACCTTCTTAAAAGGACGAGCGTGCAATCGTAGTCGCAACTACGCTCGAGCCGGGGTGGCTGCAGGGCTGAGTCTCTGATCTTTGGCATGAATCTATCCGGACCTGTGCCGGTTGCGCTTTCCTGCATTCGCGGCGGCTTACTGTTTCTGCTTTATAGCGGGGAAGCGTACCAGAGACCCGGGGATGAGCCTGACCACCGAGCAATGCC
>JASHYD010000785.1 GCA_030043175.1 Xanthobacteraceae bacterium
TGCTCTGCCGCCATGATCGTCTCCATGCTTTAGGGGGAGACTCACCCGTGATTCGTTAACGATTCGTAAACTTCCCTGCCGTGCGTAAACTACATCATTTCGAAATTGCGCCCCTCAGCAGCCGCAACAGTATGCCCGCGGTGGGCGCGGCGAGCGTCGGGTTAGCTCTATCGGGTCATCGTCATCGGAGCAAACTGCGGACCTCAGTGGGCGCAGCGGGGCCGATGGGCGAGTAATCGCGAACGTTGTTCGAGCCTGATCGGGCCGGTGGCGCCGATGACGACGAGAGACAGTGCGAGTCGTTCCTCGACGATCCCGCGGCTGAATTAGCGGTCAAGGAACACCACGTTCTTCTCGATGGGCTGACGGCTGATGTGCAGGCGATTCGCGGGGAACTCAGGATCGGGGTAGCCAACCGCCAAGCCGCACAGAATCGACAGTTCTGCCGGGATAGCCAGTTGCGCCCGGACGGTCTCAGGATACCCCGTGACCGAGACTTCGACGCACGTCCCCAGGCCTCGTTCGGTCAAGGCCAGCAGCAACGTTTGCAAATACATCCCCACGCCCAGGGCCCCCGCTGGACCGAGGTCCCTGTGCATGCAGACGATGCCGACAAGCGGCGCGCCGAAGAACTCCCAGTTGCGCAACACAGCAGCTGCATGCTTCGCCGTGTCCTCAAGGGCGATTCCCATTGCCCATAGACCTGAGCGCCCAGCTCGCGGCGATAGTGCTGGAAGGACTTAGGCAGCGCTGGAATTTTGGGTGGCCCGCGGCGGGCTTCGCTGAGCAGGGCAGCGATGAGGCGGTTGCGAGGCGGCCCGGACGCGAACACCACATGCCACGGCTCGATGTCGGAAGACGACGGTGCACGCCGGGCCAGGGCGAGCGACTCATCCACCAACGCTCGCGGCACCGATTGTGGCAAGAACATCCGCGTCGAATGACGCTCTCTGATCGCTTCATCAAGGACTAACGAGTCCCAAGAAACGATCACGGCAGCGCCTCCGGTCGGACATGAAGTTGGACCTGATCAATACGGGGCGAGCCGATCGACGGCCAACACCGACCTAAGGATCAGATTTCCAAGCGGCGGTGCTCGCTGCGACGATTCAAACCGAGTAGCCGATGCAAAATCGCGTGAGTCTCTTGGAGGAATTAATGGAAACCAAAATCAATGAGATCGCCAACGGCATTTATCGACTCTCGACGTTTGTTCCGGAAATCGCGCCGCCGGCCGGCTTTACCTTCAACCAGTTCCTCGTCCTTGGAGAAGAGCCGTTATTGTTCCACACCGGCCTCCGGCGGATGTTCCCTTTGATCCGCACGGCGCTCAGTCGAATCCTTCCGCCCGAACACCTCGGCTGGATTTCCTTCGGCCATTATGAGGCCGACGAGTGCGGGGCGATGAACGAGTGGCTAGCAGTCGCATCCCAAGCCAAGGTGGCGCAAGGGCAGACGGGATGTCTTGTGTCGCTGAACGACATGGCCGACCGCAGGCCTCAAGTCCTCCATGACGGTGAAGTCATCGATCTGGGTAAAGGCAAGCGGGTCCGCTACATCGACACGCCGCATATTCCCCACGGTTGGGACGCCGGCGTTCTTTACGAAGAGACAAGCCGAACCCTGCTCTGCGGCGACTTGTTTACCCAACTCAGCGATGGTCCTGCTTTGACAGAGAGCGATATTGTCGGGCCTGCGATTGCCGCCGAGGACACCTTCCAATATTCCAGCCTAAACCCCGGCATGGGCACGACGATCCGTCGGCTCGCAGAGTTCTCACCCCGCACACTGGCGCTCATGCACGGCCCCTCATTTTTCGGCGACGGTGCGAGTGCACTCCGCGCCCTGGCTAACGACTACGACCAGCGCATTCTTCGCTCACGCCCCTGATTCTACACAGACCGAGACGGTAACCTCCGTCCGTCGCGACTGCATGGGATCTATCCCGGGTACACCGCACGTGCTGGCCAACATACTGCGGACCGGGCGCATCCATGGTGGCCTTCACCGTTGCCACGTCCTTGCGCGAGGCCTGATGGTCGCGCGCATCGCGCATCCTCTTCGCTCTCGTTCGGTGGCGACCAGAAGGCGACGGAAGCGGGCGGACGGAAAGCCATCTCTCTGGCGCGGTCGGGGACGACCCGTCGGCTCATGCTGATTCAATTCGAGACCGCGTCGCCAGGGCCGTCGCCGTGCCCGTTCCGGTAGGGCAACCATGCCTTCGGAGGCAGCATGGACGCGGTGGACGACGCCTTCTGATCGCCGGCCATGATCTCGATCGGCTCGCCGGATGGCGCGATCACCGCTGGCGCCGCGGTCACAACCGCGCACGCCTCTCGAGGAGGATCATACGGGCCGTCGCGTCTATCAGCGCGAGGTGGGAGAACGCCTGCGGGAAGTTTCCCAGGTGTCTCCCCGTGATCGGGTCGTATTCTTCGGCATAGAGGCCGAGCGGCGAGGCGATCCGCAGCAGCCGCTCCATCAGATCGCGGGCCCGTTGCATCTCTCCCACGATCGCAAACGCAGACACGAGCCAGAACGAGCAAATCACGAACGTACCTTCGTTGCCGGGGAGCCCGTCGTCGGTCTCGTCGGGACGGTAACGCAGGACGAAGCCGTTCTCGGTCAGCTCCTCGGAGACGGCGATAACGGTGCCGCGCAGGCGCTCGTCGTCATGCGAGAGGAACTTGAAGCTCCCTGCCAGCAGCGTCGAGGCGTCAAGTGCGTCGGTCCCGTAGTGTTGGCGCAGCACGCCCCGTTTGCTGACACCGTTAGCAAGCACGTCCGCCTGAATCTCGTTCGCCGTTGCACGCCATGTCGCCGCCGCATCTGGGGACCCGCGGATCTGCGCCAGCTTGCTCGCACGGTCCAGGGCGACCCAGCACATCAACTTGGAGGACACATAGTGCTGCGGCTTGCCACGGGCCTCCCAAATGCCCTGGTCGGGGTCGCGCCAGACACGAGTCGCGCACGCCGCCTGTGACTCAACGATCGGCCAGAGCCGGCGTGGCAAACGCTCGTGGCGTCGACAGTGGAGCAGGATCGAGTCAAGGACGGCCCCGAAGACGTCGTTTTGGCGTTGCCTGAAGGCGGCATTGCCGATGCGAACCGGGCGTGCACCCGCGTAGCCCGAGAGGTCGTCCCGCGTCGATTCGGACAGGTCGCGGCGGCCATCGATGCCGTACATGATCTGCAGCGAGCCGTCCTCGCCGGGCGGGACGTCGGCGACAAACTGCATGAACTCATCCGCCTCCCCGTCCAGGTCGAGCCAGTGGAGCGCCTCGAGCATGAAGGTCGCATCGCGCATCCAGGTGTAACGGTAATCCCAATTGCGCTCTCCGCCCGGTGTCTCCGGGAGAGAGGTGGTGAGCGCAGCGACCGCCGCGCCCGTCGGCATGTAGGTCAGACCTTTGATGGCGAGCGCGGAGCGTTGGATCTGGGCGCGGTAGCGGTGGTCGGGAATCCTGGCGCCGGTGAGCCAGGCCCGCCAGTAACGAATCGTGGCCGCGATCCGCGCCTCGGCTTCGTCCACGTTCTGCGGTGCGGCCAGTCCTTCCGCCCACGAGAGCGCACAATACGCCCGGTCGCCCGGGCCCAGGACATGGCGCGCTCGAACGCGGCTGCCCTCGATCCCCATCGCCAGATCCGAGTGGAGACGGATCGTCTGGTCCGCGCCGCTTGCGTCGGCTGCATGGCGATCGCTGCCGACCGCGCTCCATGTTGCCGGCACCCGGCCATAGTCGAAAGCAGGTTCGCAGATGAGCTCGACCTCGACCCGGCCTTCGAGACACAGGACGGTCCGCACGAGCAGATGGTCAGCGTCGTAGTCCGCGGGAGGCCGCGTATGCGGTGTAATCTTGTCCTCGTGATCCCAGAGACCGATCGTCAAGGCGTCGCGAACGAGAATCCAGCCGGACGGCGACTTGTATGTGGTGGCCAGGACATTCGTGCCCGGCTCGTAGATCCGCGTCGTGGGGTGGTTGATCCCGAAGGGCCCAAACCAAAAGCCTCCGGCCTCCCGGTCGAGCAGGCCGCCGAATACGCTCGGCGCGTCGAAGCGGGGCACACAGAGCCAGTCGATCGCTCCATCGGGGGCCACGAGCGCGCCAGTGTGGCAGTCCGACAGGAACGCATAATCGGAGATTGCCGGGAAGGGCGAAGGAGCAGCCGCGCTCCGCTCGTGGTGGGCACGGGCTGCCTTTCGTGCAGGCGCTCTCTTTTTGGCTGCGCTCATGCGGTCGCCCAAGGGGTGCTCTAGCGACCTTCGTGTCGACGAACTCATCTACAGCCTTGGGTAAGCGGCCACGCATCGAGAAGAGATGATGCGCCGCCGCTAGGTCTCCTCGACGTTATCTCGCAAGGGGGCCAAACAGCGAAGGGGCCACCCCAGTTTCAGGTTGGGACGTTGCGGCGCCAGGGTCGGATTGGGAGACGATCGGTTCTTCACCTTGCAGCATCGACCACTCGATTGCGTCCTTTGCACACCGCCTATGCCCATCGGCAACTGCTACAAAGACGCGCTTCGTCCAGAGTTGTTCCACGTCACATTCGGGAACAACAGGGACCTCGGGCGGGCTAACCCATGCCGCGATGTGAAGCACCTGCACTATGCGACCGATGGTTATCACACATGGTCGCCAGACGAGGTGAAGCAATTTGAGGCACGCCATAAAGTTGGCACCAAAACACACTTGGCGCTGGCGCTGATGCTTTACCTCGGCGTTCATCGTGGCGATGCTGTGAGACTTGGCAAGCAGCATGTTCGCAATGGCGCGGTGCATTTCGTGCCGAATAAGACGCCGTTCGGCCTTTGGTTCCGCGCCCGCTGTGATGTGACTGGGTTACCTCAATGTAGGCCCATGGCCCGCGCAAGGCCCGCGCATCTATCCTCGCAGAGCGCGGCGCAACCGATCGCCAGCTCATGGCCATCCCGGAAGATCAGAATGAGAACTCGGATTGTCCCACCGGACTGTCCCCACCTGGAAAAGCTTTATCTTACAATACCTTGCAAAAGGTGCGGCAGCAGGACTCGTACTGCTATCCTTAGGCCACGCGGCCTTTTCGGCGGGGGTCGAGGCAAGGCTCTAGCGCTCGACCCGCGTTCCGTCCCATCATGCGGTCATGAATGACGTTTGGCCATGGCTGATGTTTGCTGGGCTCGGTGCCTTCCACGGCCTCAATCCCGCAATGGGCTGGCTGTTTGCCGTGGCGCTGGGACTGCATCGGCAGAGCCGAGCGATTGTTGCGGCGTCCCTCATTCCCATCGCGATCGGCCATGCTGCCTCAGTCGCGGTGGTTGCTTGCCTGCTGGTCATCGCCGGCTATCTCGTTCCGGCCCACGTCGTGCGGATCGGCGCCGGCCTTCTGCTGTTGGGGTGGGCGGCGTATCGCTGGCGCTTCGGTCATCGCCATCGCGCGCGTTTTGGCCTGCAGGTCGGGCTTTCGGGACTGGCGGCCTGGTCGTTCCTGATGGCCACCGCGCACGGTGCCGGACTCATGCTGTGGCCGGCGCTGATGCACACATGCCTTTCTGGGGAAACCGGCGAAACCGGTCAGGCCGGGCCGGTTGCGGCGGCGCTGGCCGGGGTCGGAATTCACACGCTGGCGATGGCGGCGACAACAACGATTATTGCCGTGCTCATCTACGAGTGGGTCGCACTGGACCTCTTGCGACGGGCTTGGCTGAACCTAGACTTGCTCTGGACATTTGCCCTTGTCGCGACCGGCGGGGCGCTGCTGCTCGTCTGACCGGCGAAGTCGAGGAGCGACCGATATTGCGTCCTTCTCCGTCGGCGGCGGTCCGATTGCAGCACTGATGAAGGACGGGGCCCTCCGCTGCACTGGTTATAGCCTTGAACCTTCCTGGCATTGGCTCATCAAGCCAACTGATCGGATGACCATGCGGGATCTTGGCCGGGGGTGTCGCGGAGATGAAGCGCCGGCTCGACCAAACAGACCGCGAGTGCCGGTGGCCCAGACCGATCACTATGGGGGGCTGCCCCGTGGGCTACTGACACAAGCAGCGGCTCCTCCCCAGTAAGCGGCTCTGCTGGGCGAGTGGCCAGCGGAGCAGACTCGGCCGATACCAGAGACCTACCCACCAGCCGTTCTGTGTCGCCGGACTTTCCGCGAGCTCTGACCGGCCGAAAGCTGACCGTGATCCGCCTTGCCAAGAACACGAGATTTTCCCTCATCAGATCGATAACGATGTGACTGGGTTTCGAGCAGCAGCTCGGCACATTGCCGTCCGCCGGGGCATAGATCGGGCTGGTTCCTACCTCACCATCCCTTCATGAGCCCGGTCTCACACGTGTGGCAGACACCGGTCCGGCATGACTTCCCTGGCAGGCGAGCGCGCGGTGATCTCCTTGCCCATGGTGCCCGACGAGGCGTAGACAAGCGCTTATGAGCGGTCACGCAGGCGATGGCTCGGTCGAAGTGCCTCGTGGCCCGGCGGCCCTTGGGGTGCTGCGGCTCCTGGTGCCAGCTGAGCCTGGTTATCGAGGGCTCGGCATAGATCAGTGTGCGCTCGTTCGGCTCAACTCCAGCATAACGGCTAACGACATGTATCAACCCGAACATTTTCGCCAGGTCGATTTGAAACAGATGCATGCACTTATTCGTGCTCACCCATTTGGCATTCTCGTTTCGGCGGGGTTGGGGGGTCTCTATGCCACGCACTTGCCGACAGTTCTCAAAGACGACGGTCGATATGGACTTATCGAATGTCATTTGGCGCGTGCCAATCCGCATTGGAAAGATCTTACGGCTGGAATCGAGGCGCTCGTGATTTTCGGCGGAGCTGAGGGTTACATCACGCCGACCTGGTACCCCTCGAAAGCCGAACATGGAAAGGTGGTGCCGACTTGGAATTACTCGGTGGTACATGCCTACGGTCGTCCAGAATTGATGGAGGACAAACACTGGCTCCGCGATCACGTGACCGAGCTCACGGCTCAGCAGGAACATGGCACAGCCGCACCGTGGGCCGTCTCCGACGCACCCGAGAGCTTTATCGAGATCATGTTGCGCGGGATCATCGGTCTTCGGATCGTCATCGAACGAATTGAAGGCAAGTGGAAAATGAGCCAGAATCGTGAAGCGAAAGACCGCGAGGGCGTTGTAAGAGGCCTCTTGGCACGGGGAGCAGGCGGCGATCTTCAGATGGCCGATCTCGTCGCAGGTAAAACCATGCGATGAGATTGCAGTCCGCGCCGCAGCAACGCCGGTTGGTGACGCGTGGGTTAGGCGAGAATACAGGCTTCGCGGACGTCATCGATGTCTGCTCTTTCAGGCGAGACCAGGCTTTTCGGCCCTCGCCATCCGTGCCCAACCTGTCGCGCCCGCGTCGCAATGAGCGTCCGTGCCGGGCCGCAGCCAAACAGCTCCAGTCGATACGGCGTCTCCGAAGCTCGTGCAGCCGAGGAGCAGCTTGCGCTCGAAAACTAATTCGGGCGAAGGAGTGAGGTCGATGGGCAACCGCGTAATGTGGGTTGTTGCTCTCATCTTCGGCGGCATCCTGACCGCGGGCACTGGCGGTCCCGGCGTGGTGTTTTTGATCTTCGTGTTCGTGATTGGAATGCTGAACGAGTGGGGGCGTGGAAACGGACGAAGAGAAAGAGAGACGCAATGGAAGGCCGAAGGCATTAACGAGAAGCCGTTCTCTCCGCTCTTGAAAGCACCCCTCGGCCGATGTCTGTACATGAAATCCGTTTCCGGGAGGCCATGAAGACGGCCGTGGATCGTATGGCCCACCGGGGGGACGGCCAATAACGATACCCTCCTCCGCGCCGTGATGCAGTCCTTCTCGGCGACGTGGGACGACCCCGCCGGCGCGAAGCGACGATGGGTCAATGCGATCTTCCAGCACGCGCACGAGCTTCGGATCGGCAAGGCTGGCGTCGCGCCATCGAGCCTGAGCGTTGTCGCCACGCAAACTTCACCCAATCGGGGTCGCCGAGCCGGGCCACGGCAGCAAGCCCGAAGAAAACGCACCTATTGGCGAGAAAGGGGCAATTTCAGGCGCTCCCAGCGCCGGCAAGGGCCGTGGTGCCGCGTGCCGCAACGGGCTCGTGACGGTGGTGACCGAGACCAAAATAGCGCCTGGTGGACGGAGAAACGCATCTGCGTCACGGATGATGGTCAGCGTGCGGTTGACGGTGGAGCGCTCTTCGACAGATGCGGCCTGGTGCGCGTGATGAAAGCCCAGGACACCAATTGATGCGAAAGGCGCCCGTAGGCGCCTCTCGTCTGGAAAGCTATCGGCTCCAATCGTCCTACTCACAATTCGCTGTGCGCGATGAGCAGCACGACGGGAATGGCGATAGCCTCTACCACCACCCTCGGCGGACGACGAAGCCACGGCGGAATCCTGGATGGAATCCATATACGCGTCCGAACCCACGGCGGACCACGAACCCGCGACGGAATCCGGGATGGAATCCACGGTGGACGACAAACCCGCGACCCCGCCAAAACATCTTGTCAATGTTGTCGCCATGGCCAACGGATTGTGCGACACCGAGAGAGCCCCCACCAGGAAGGGCCGCTGCAGTCAGAGTCGAACCTGCTGTGGCAATCGTCAGAGCCGCCAAACCAATCGCTACCTTGCGCATGATGATGTCCATTGTTCTGAGCACCCCAGCCTTTCAGAATCAAACTCGACAGTTCCTGACGGGTTGCAGCCGTGCGGCACAGTCGCGCGGCGTGAGCCGGAATCAAAAGGGCCGGACGGTGCCGGCCCTCTCTGGAACTGGCTTTTAGACCGCCTGGAAGACTTCTTCACATTTCTTACGCGGCGTATCGCATTCGTGGCCAGCAATTCTAAAAGTAGGTTGGGGCGCGGTTCTATTCGATTTTCTGGGTCTGGAGCAGTTCCGGGGGAATCGTGA
>JASHYD010000786.1 GCA_030043175.1 Xanthobacteraceae bacterium
CGTCGTGGTAGGCCGGCCCACGATCGATCTTGCGGTCGGCGAGGGGCGCATCGTTCGTTTCGACGGCCCGGTCGAATCAGTCTTTATCGCCGACTCCCAGGTTGCCGATGTCCGCGTGGTTGCTGCCGATGTCGTCTATATCTACGGCAAGAGGAGCGGCATGACCAATCTGATCGCGACATCGGTCGAGCAGCAGATACGCGCCCAGGTGCAGCTGCGTATCGTCAACAATGCGCAACCCGCAAACGACGCACGGCGCAAGCTGCAGCCGACGTCGTCCGTGAACATCTCCATTCTCGGCGAACGAGCGGTCGTCACCGGCCGAACGCGCAAGATCGAGGAAGCCGTCGATGCCGAGAATGTGGGCGAAACCTATTCCCCGGTGGGCCAGCCGCCGATCAACAATACGACGATCGAGGGCTCCCAGCAGATCAATATCCGTGTTCGCTTCGCCGAGGTGTCCCGCGCCGAGCTGCAAGCGCTTGGCTTTAACTGGAAACTCTTCGCCGAGGCCGGCGCCGGCAGTCTCGGTTATGGCGGCAAGTTCGATATTGACGTCCTCGTCGAAGCATTAAAGCGCAATGGCGCTCTGACCATCCTGGCAGAGCCGAATCTGACGGCCGTTACCGGAGAAAGCGCGAGCTTCCTGGCGGGAGGGGAAGTGCCGGTCCCGATCGCCCAGCCAGGCGGGGTGATGAATGTGGTGTACAAGCAGTTCGGCGTTTCATTGGACTTCACGCCGACCATCATCAAAACCGACCGCATCGGCTTGCATGTGCGCCCCCAGGTCAGCTCCATCGCGCACCTCAACGAAGTCAAAATCAACGGCATTGAATTGCCGAGCTTCACGGTGCGCCGCGCCGACACCACGGTCGAGGTCGCGAGTGGCCAAACCTTCGCGATTGCAGGCCTTTTCCAGCGCCAGCTGACGCAGGATCTCGACAAGCTCCCGCTGATCTCCGACGTCCCGGTGCTCGGGGCTTTATTTACTTCGGAGAAATTTCGCCGCAACGAAACCGAGCTCGTCATCCTGATCACGCCCTATTTGGTGAAACCCACGCGGAGTCGAATGGTGGCCACTCCTCTCGACCGGCCGCCCCCGCCGCCCACAATTGGGGCGCCTCCCGCGCCCACCGTCGGGGCGGCTCCCCCACCCACAGCCGGGGCGCCGGATCGCAAGGCGAACTACGCGCCGCCGCCGTCGTCGGGCCTGATCCTGAAGTAATGGGAGGAGATCCATGTTCCGCCGCAAGTGCCGCCGTCTTGACCCCCACAGGCTCACGTCTCGCCATTTCTATCGCGTGGCCGGCTCGGCAATTGCCCTGTTGGCGCTGGCCGCGTGCGCCGACCTGCCTCCCGACTATTCGCCGAACTTCGCGCAAGTGCCGGTGGCCTCGCCCAACCGGGTCGCGCGCCACCAGCTCGTACCTGAGTCTTGTCTCATCCGCGATCCGACCGATACTCAGCTCGGCCCACGGCTGCCCCCGGGGTGTGCGAACAATGCCAACCTCCTCGCCATGGTGGAGAAAAAGCGCGACGTTGTTCACGGCCGCAAGCTCGGCGCGGCACCGGCCGCTCCGTCAGCGCGAGCGGCGCAAAGTTATATTTACGGAACACGAGGCCACCTGGGCGCCGGCATCACTCAGCCCAGCCCGGCTGGGGGGCCGGCCGCAGTAACAACCGAGCCGGCGCCAGCCCCGGCCAATCATTGAAAGTCGGCTTTCGCCCCGCCGATCAGGACGCACGACGCTTTCAGCCTTGCATTGTCCCCAGGACGCGGGCCCGCGTCTTGGGATCCGCAATACGGCGAATCGATGTCGCACGGCCGAACAGCTTTTCGAACTCGCCCTGAGAAAGGTCAGCTGGCGCAACTCTTCGCGCGTCGTCGGCGCCGCGTCCGATGATGCCGAGAACGATGACGAGATTGCCTCGATGGACGGGCTGAACAGTCGGCGATCGTGCAATCTTGTCGGCGAGCTTCGCCGCCCTTTCGGAGTCGCCGGCGAGCGCTGCGGCAAGCGCAAGATTGGTGGCAATGTCGAGGTCATCCGGCTGAATGGCCAGCGCCTTTTCGAATGTCGCTTGCGCCTCGGAAAATTGTCCTGCCATGGTTTGCGCAACGCCGAGGCGATTGTAGGCCGCGCCGGTATTGACATGCGGCGCGGCTTTGGCGAGCGCGGCGAGGCCCTTTTCAGCTGCGCCCTGGCGCGTCAGCGCCGTGCCAAGGCCAAGCAGCGCATCGGCATCATTCGCATCCTTGGCGAGCGCGGCGCGATACGCTTGGATCGCCCGATCAAGCTTCTTGGCACGCGAATAAGCATCGCCGAGACGCACATTCGCAGCAGGCGCGCCTCCCGACAGCTCGACAGCCTCCCGATAGAGCTCCAGAGCAGTTTCGTCGCCGCCGTTTGCCTCGATATCACGTGCGAGGTGGACGAGTTCCTCCGATTTGTCTGTGCCGCGGGATTGCTGACTTTTTGCAGAGGATTCTAATTGCTGACTTTTCACAGGGGATTCTGGAACAGCGCAGCCGGCGAGAGCCGCCAGGAGCACGACTGCCGTGAATGATGAAACCGAACAGAAATCGCTGCCCGCTTCCGACAAGAAACTACGAGACGCTCGCCGCAAAGGCCGGGTACCCACCAGCCGCGACCTTGTGGGGGGCTTCACGCTCACGCTCATGTTCATCTATCTCCTCATCGTCTGGCCTACGCTCGGCGATCGCCTCCACGAGCTGGTGGTTTTCGTTTCTCAATCCGTCGATCGGCCGTTCGGGGAGGCCGGGAGCAAGGCCGTCCAGTTTGCGATCCATGTTCTGCTTGTGATGACCCTGCCCCTCGTCGCGATCCTCGTGGTCGGCAATCTCGTCTCCGGGATGGCCTCGACGTTTGGGCCAGTGTTTTCCTTTGAGCTGGTGAAGCCCAAGTTCGAACACATCAATCCGGCGCAGGGCCTGAAACGGATCTTCTCGATGCGCAATGCGGTCGAGTTTGCCAAGGCCGCCGTCAAGGTCGCCACGCTGGCGGCGGCGTTCTTCCTCACTCTGCGTAGCGCAATCGAGCCGCTGTTCGAGACGCCGGTCTGCGGTGAGCGGTGCCTCGTCGCGGCGGCGGTTGCCGCCGTGAAGCCGCTGGCCGCCACTGCAGCGGTGACCTTCATGGCCATTGGCCTTGCCGATCTCCTGATACAGCGCCGGCTGTTCCTGCGCGACATGCGCATGACACGTACCGAGGCCAAACGCGAGCACAAAGACCTCGAAGGAGACCCACTCATTCGCGGCGAGCGGCGCCGCGTGCGGCTGCAGTTCGTGGGCCAAAACGTCCGCGTCGGCATCCGCAATGCGGTCATCGCAATCGTGCATGAGGATCAGATCGTCGGCCTGAGCTACCGGGCGCGGGTCATTCCGGTGCCGGTCGTCGTCTGCAAGGGGCATGGCGAAACGGGTCGTGCCATGCTGGCCCAGGCGCGACAGCTCGGCATTCCGATTGTCGATAACGCCACATTCGCCGCCGCGCTTGCGGCACAGCACAAGGTCGGGGAGAGGATCCGCCCCGATCTCTTCAGGGTCGCCGCCGAAACTCTGGTGGCCGCCGGTTTCGACTGACAACCGCCAAGAGGGGCCTCGCTCACGGGAGGGTATGAACACTTCGATTGGGCTTGGCATCCGCCCGAGCCTCAAGCGCATCGAGGGCGATGCGCATCACATCTGCCTTGTGGCGGATGTGGCGACGCGCAATCGCGGCAAATCGCACCCCGTCCCGCGCTTCGAGCGCCGTCATCATCTCTTGGTGGTCTTCGACCGCATCCGCCCATTGCGGCGGCGCCTTGGGAGTGATGAAGAAAAGACTGCGCAGGCGCGTCTGGAGCATGTTGTAGGTCTCGCTGAGCGTCTTGTTGCTGGCCGCCGCGATAATCGCATCGTGGATGGTGCGATTAAGCTCGCCGTAGGACTCCTGGTCCCCAAAACGGTAATGCTCGACCATTTGGGTGTGAACTTTTCGAAGACGCGCGATTTCGTCCATGTGGATGCTCGCGCATGCGAGCTCTCCGGCTAGCGCCTCCATAGCTCCCAGCACGGGAACAATTTCCTCCGCCTCCTTGCGCGTTACGCGGGCGACGGTGGCGCCCTTGTTGGGGAGAAGCTGCACCAGTCCCTCGGCAGAGAGAACCTTGAGCGCCTCGCGTAGCGGCGTCCGCGATACACCGAAATGATCGCACAGACGAGATTCCGCGATTCGACTCCCGGGGCGAAGCTCACCCCCGATGATCATGTTGCGCAGCAGCCCGACCAGCTCATCATGAAGGGTTCTGCGGTGAATGGGCGAATGCATAGACATATCGACCGGCTCTGAACTCCTGCAATTCGCTACACTGATCGGTTCCGCGACTGCGCATGCGGTGGCCGACGCCCCGGGTTAGATTTTGAGAGCTTCGTGATC
>JASHYD010000787.1 GCA_030043175.1 Xanthobacteraceae bacterium
ACCGCCCGTGGCCGGAATTCATATCCGAGGAAGTCAAACTTGACGATCGGATACGACCCCTTGCGCTTATTATCCTTGCAGTACACGATCCTCGTTTTGGTGGGATGCATTTGCAGCTGACACTCCGCCAGCCTCGCTTGAAGTTCGGCCTTGAGGGCCTCTGCTTCCTGCTCGGTCCGGCAATGCACCAGCCCATCGCATCGAGCCATCGCCCGATCGAGTAGCCCGCAATGCGAGCACCGGCTAAATAATCTGTTGCCCGCTCAACATTGAATGTTACACCTGATTTCGCGTGGTGCAAAACCGCAGAGAATGGCCGATAGCGGCCCGACCGGACCAAGGTCGGCGTCAATCATCGCGGCTCATTGCATATCAGCGGACCTGTCGTGGTCGTTACGGTGCGAGGTCGATAACACGGGCATTAGTCGAACGCCACGCAACCAGTATAACGTGAGTCAACCTGACTCATCGACTAGCAAGGCGTTCGCGAGATACCCCTCGTCTCAGGCGGCACGGTGCCGTCGCTCCATGGAGGGTGTATCTATGCGTCTCGCCGTTTCTCTGCTCACCGCTGTTTGAGATAGCGAATAGAGCATATATTTTTTGTTTATTCATGCTTTCTCTCCCGGACAAGTACCCCACTAGACCGATGCATACACTATCCCGGATCGCAGATAATGAAGTCCTCTGTATAACAAAGGCTCCCGCGCCGCTACGATTATTCGTGCTCTGACAGCACACCCGACGATAATTTCCTTTAAGTATATCATCGGACCGCGGACACGAAGGGGTCACTGGGAAACCGTGCTGCATTGCAGCGAGCTATGGGCGATGGGGGCGCGCGTACCTTGATACCACCGATCCGCACCGCGTCGCGGCCCGCCTTCAGCAGATGCTCGACATAGCTCTGCTCATGGGCCGCACCGCGTTCTGGAAGCGGGTCCCATATCTTTGGCTTCGCCAAAGCGCCTTGGGCCACCGCGCGGTCAAGGCTGGAAAGGTGATGGCAATAGAGGTAACCGACCAGGTCGGTTGCCGTCAGCTCGAACGAATCCGCGACTTTCTTCATCCAACGTTGCTTGACTAGGCAAGGCGATATACTAGTCCAAGATTGATCAAATCAACCATCGCCGAGACCTTTCCAAGAGTTAATCTTTAGAAGCGACACTTAGCAAGTATAGTCTGATATCATCTTAGCGTTTCCGAGTACACTACTTGCTTTGTCTGAGCCATGAGCGACGCTCAACCGCAATCGGGAGTTGTCATAGGTCCGATCTCGCAGGACGATTGGGACGTAATGCTCATGCTTGTTCATACTATTCCTCGGCTCAAGCAAGATCGACAGAAATACCAGAATGTCTTGAAGATGGATGAAGAATGGCTGCGAGAGTTGAAAGAGAAGTATTCTTGCTAGGCGATTAGACAAGAAACTAAGCAGCCATGAAGGTCGAGAGGTTTGACGTAGCAGCAGTAGATGACTGTCTCGATACACTAGAGGCTGCTTATCAAGCTGATATGTGGAGAGAGCTCCCTGAGTAGGACCGAAGACGCCTAGTAAACAGGCTATACATCATCCTTCGAGATATCGGTGAAGGAAGTAAAGTAACATCCCTAGATACAGGTCAAAAGCTAGAAGGCAAGATGGAAAGATAGTTTCCCTTAGAAATAAGGAGGGACGTGGCTATGAGCATCTATGATGGTCCATACAGCCTGGCTTTGCAAATCCTAACGACGCTGCTTGTAATAGAGCTCGCATGGGGCATTGCACTGCTTGTAGCCTGGTGGTTCAGTTCTTTCACTGTCTTCTATGCAGTCGGTTTAGTTGCTACCGCCGCTTCTATCATCTGTGTTGCTTACTACTTCACAGGGGAAACAAATAATACAATGAACTAGGAGAGTCGGAGCTATGAAAGTGCACGAGTTGCAAGCACTCCTAAGACCGACATGATCCAACAGCGGATGTGCTCATCGCCAGTCACGATAGATCGTACTTTCATTGTAGAGTCGAAGAACATGTGGGGGTCCGCCATCACAGAAGGGCAACCTCTCGCCCTTGAGCTGACACATGAGATAGGTCTTACTGTTGTGTAAGTTAAATGAGAGTAAGTAGCTATGAGTGGAATGTCTAAGGTTATATTACCTGTGCTCTTGTTATCATCTACTGCATCATCTCAAACAGCTGCTTTCTATCCTTATTCTAAATGGGATAGATTGCCTTCCGCTGAGCGAGTCGCCTATATCAGTGGAGCACTAGATACAATGATAAACTATACTACTGATGAAGAAAGAGTTAAATGGTCTCGTCACTATTACAACTGTATAAAACGAACCAATATGCAAAACGCACAATTGGCAAATAACCTGCATAGAATTGTCTCTTCGCCGGGTGCCCGCGCTTGTCGCGTCGCACTTTTTCTTGCCCGGCTTCACGCTTAAAGACGTGGATGGCCAGGTCCCGGGGGCCAGGCTTCGAAAAGGCAACGATTGCCGAGCTGAACGCGTCGCTGCAGCGACTCGACGGAATGCGCGCCGTCGAAATTGTTGTGTCGGGGCGCTTCGCGCGCTCGATGATCGCCTGGAAGCTGGCAACCTATCAACATGTGCTGCTGCACCGGACCATTGCATTAGTCGATGGCACCGCACTGGCCTGGAACGCGCGCTCGACCCTCTCGGCCATGCTCTCGGCTCGCGCCTTCATGGAAACGCTGGCAGTCTTGGCCGAACTCGAAAGGCAGGTCACGACGCTCCTCGCCAAGGAGGACCTGGGCGGACTAGATGCGTTGGCACAACAGGGCATTTTTTCTAGCCGCGACGAAGCATGGATCAAGGAATTTCCGCAGACGAAGGCCACCAACATCCTGACCTACATTGACAAGTTCGACAGGGGCGCGGAAGGATTTCGCGGCCACTATGACAGGCTCTCCGAGCGCTGCCATCCGAACTCACTCGGTCACAACTTCATGTTCTCGCAGCTCGATAGGACCGACGGCACGGTTCGCTTCTGCGACGAGCGCGAACCCGCCCGCAATGGCCATATGATCCTGGGCGCACTCGTGCCATTGCCGCTGGTGGAGTCGGTCATGGTGCGCCTTAACGAGCTGATCGAGAATGTTTCGGACCTTCATCATCGCGTCGCGCCTGTGGGCGGCCCGGCGGCGGTCTCTGGCTCGGCATAACGCGCGAGAAAATGCTGCATGTGGGGACCTGGTCGAGCTTTGGTGGCGTTGCGGTAGGAACCGCCGCGACGTTCCCACCCGCAAACAGCTCACCGGGTTCTACCGAATTTGGCCAACCCGTCCACCATCGGCTCTCGACCATGCCGTTATCACAGTATGCCATCGACACGTTCATCTCCTCTAAAATAAAGGAGCTGACCGAATGCCGCCTGGCCGATTTGTCGGCTGAGTTCCCGAATTCAAAGAACTGGTTATCTCACTTCAGCTTGGCGGTCATTTTCATTAAGCCGCTCCCAGCAGCGGCGCGACCGTTCGTTATCCAGCTTGTCCGGCGTACCGAGATGGCGATTGCTGAGTATGCCCGCATGAGGGCAGAGCTTGAATCTTTGCTGTCTGGACCCCAATGGCCACCCTATTATCGGGCCCTACATCACGGAGAGGCGGCGGTCGCGATGCTAGATCAGACCTACGACCTGCTACGCAAAAAAGTCAAGCTGCCCAACCATTTTGAAAAGAACGATGGCAGTGTATGGCAACGACTTAGAAGCATTTACAACACCAGCAAGCATCAGCCCGCTGAGGGACAAGACCCGGTGTGGTTGTCCAACGATGGGTTTCATACAGCAAAAGACGAGCTGCTGTACTCCGAGTTTGAAAGCCTTGCACGTGAACGTGCCCGATTCGTTGAGGAGATCATAGGCTAACTAGGTGCGGCCGACTGAAGCCGCGGCCAGCAGCCACAGGACCGCGGCGGGGTCGAGCAGCAGCGCAACCGCGCCAAGGTGAACGAGCGCCAGCAGCTGTACCGCAAAGGTCGC
The DNA here is from genome assembly GCA_030043175.1 of Xanthobacteraceae bacterium. The sequence goes on from JASHYD010000787.1 coordinate 3,995, forward strand.
CGAATGAATTAATTCTTTAAATTGCGCAGGCCACGGAGGAGGATCGCCCCATGTGCGACATCGCGCCCTACTACGTCGTTGTCGACGCGAACATTTGGATCGCGGAGCGTCTGCTGCAATCCTCAATCGGGAGCGCGTTTCTATATGCATTGACAGGCGCAAAATCCGCCATTTTGCTGCCAGAGGTGGTCGAACTTGAGATCAGTCGGGTCTTGCCCGACATGGCCGAGCGGGCGGTTGGCGTCATCAGACGTGAGTTGACGCTGTTGCGGCAATTGTCGGGACATGAACTGTCGCTAGACGCTCCGTCCGCATTGGAGATCGAGGGCGGAATCAATGAGCGTTGGAAGCAGCTCAGCGGCTTGCTCATTCGGGTGCCCTTCACTCACGACCAGGCAACGTCCGCGCTTCACCGCGTCATCCGCAAGGCCCCGCCAAGCGGAGACAACAACGAGCAATTCCGTGACTGCTGCATCTGGGACGTCGCGGCGTCGATGGCCGCGGATCGCGTCGTTCACCTGCTGAGCAATGATAATGCGTTCTATGAAAATCGGAACAAGGCAGGGGGGTTAGCCCGCGCCTTGCAGGAGGAGCTGACGGCTTCGGGGAAAGCCATACGTCTCCATCCCAGCTTGAAAGATTTTCTGGACAAGGTGCACACGGGTGCGGCGGCGATCGACGAAAATGCAATCGGTGACGCGATCATTGAGTCCATCAAGGACGAGGCCCGCGAGACCGCTCCCGAAAGTAGGAGAGTGCCTCTCGCAATACTTGATGGCAAGGCGCGGCGGCCCAGGATCAGCGGCTATGCCACACCGAAGCCGTCGCTAGTCGCGATCTCGTTTGAGGCTTCGTTCGATCTTGAGCGGATTCGCGTTGGAGATGGGCCGGAAGTGCCCGACTGGCGTGTGGTGACCGTCGAGGGCGTGTGTTCATATGATCCGACCACAAAGAAAGTGTCCGAGATCGAGATCAGACGGTTGATGATCGACCGCACTCCTTCAAATATGGCAGTGTCGACTAACATGACCGGGTTCGAACGCCAATACTGACCTCAAGCGGTTTATCTCTTGAGGCGGCGCCAGTAGCACGGCAGGGTACGCGAGCCAAACGTGGCCTTAGACAGCGGATCGCCGCGCCGAAGCCGCGGCGGTCAATGCGATGGCGAGCGGGTCGCAGCATAGCACGTCCCGGCTCCGGTTTCGCTGCAGGGTCCAAATCCCGGCCAGGAGCCGTTAGGGACCCCGCCAGTGCGTTTTCCGTACCGGAGGCTAGTTTTTTCTTGACCCACCCCGACAGGCTCGGCGCGCTCCACAGCCTCCCTGCGTCGCCTGACGCCTATGCTCGGGTCCGCGTCGCTGCCAAGAGACAGCACCGCGGCCGGGTCGAGCAGCAGCGCCACCATTCGCGGCGCGCGACGACGCGGCCGGTTGGCCGAGTTGGTGGCGCGGTTGCGCGGCATCGCGATGGCGGAATTGCGGACCTCGGGCATGTCGTTGAACACCATGGACTCAGCGGTTCTCCAGTGCGGGGGTCCCGGTAGCCGCAGCCCTGCTTTTGCGCTGACGCTCCTGTTCAACGGAGCTGCGCTCGTTTCGGGTATGGGTTGGCCGCAATTTCTGCAATGAGCTTGTTGAGGATCGCCCGCCCGAACGAATTGAAGTTCTCGGCGACCATGACGAAGGCCCCAGGGCCGCCAACCACATTGTTCCGGTAGTAATTTTCGCGACCGCCCGGCGGATTTGTGTGGTCGGCGCCAAATGGCAGCGGCTGTTCGGGCAGAATGACGAGGCCATTGATGGTGACGCCTTTGGCAAGAGCCTCGTCACGCGCAACGCTGGCGTCGCGGCCGGAATTGTTGTTTCCGTCACCCGAAATGTCGATGGTGCGGCGTGCGGCTTGGTAGGGCGAGCGAGCGAGTTGCGCTACGGCGAAATCGATGCCGCCGCTAATCGAAGTTCGATCCGCGAAAGCGCGCGGAGCTTCAATCACCTGGGCGGCGAAATCCTTCGCCGAGGCCTCGTCATGGATGATGGTCCAGTCGATGACGATCTTTTGCGCCCCGACGCCCGACCATTCAACGAAGGTGACGCCGATCTTGCCCAGAGTACCCGAGAGAATAGCTCGGACAACGCGCGGATTGACGATGGCGGCAGCATAACCGTCGCGCTGAAGCTTAAATTTGGGGGTATCAATACTGCGCGAAACATCGGACGAAAGCACGAGGAGGAGATCAACCTCCTCGGCAGCACGCGCCTTGAGGATTCCAGGCAATAACAGAATTATCGCGATTAGCGTAACCAGGCGGGTAGCGGCTCTCATGCTCACCTCCGCACATGCCCCTCGCCGCGGGGAGAAAGATGACTTTATCTCATTTCCAGCGGATTACTAATCCCATTGACAGAATTCCAAGGTGCCGGCCGTGAGGCTGATGGCGATACGGCGATGACCCGTGGCAAGGGCGAAATCACGCGCAATGATCTCAAGCGCAAATGGCCTCGACCCCGGATAATTTCGCGGTTCCCCCGTCACGTGGCGCTTGCGGCCGAAAAGGTGCGGGACCCCGTCAATAGAGAGGTGATATTTTGCGCTGCCGGTCTCCTATCGGCGACGCCGCTCACGTATTCCCTGCGCCGCGATGACGACGACTTCGTGGTGTTCTGCTTTGCTCAAGCCAGAAGACGCAGAGGCGTTCTGCGGTCGATTTGGTGGAGAGCGCCTGCCGGGGACAACGAGCCTGGCTCACGGAGCGCCGGACCGG
>JASHYD010000788.1 GCA_030043175.1 Xanthobacteraceae bacterium
TGGTCCGCAGCCATTATGGAAATGGCTTTATCAAACAATATGTCCGCGATCACCTGATCCTGCGCACAGAAGCGGCAAGCAACAACGTCAACGATTACGGGGTCAACAAAGCGGTGGAAAACCTTACGTCCTCCGCAAGGTCTTAAACCCCCAGCTCTGCTGGGGGTTACTAATTTTATACCGAATCGACGGCGGGAATCGGGTCACCGAAACCTTCTCTCGCAGGAGACGTTGATAATGTGACCGATCAACCAATGGAAAGTGCGCCAGTCCGCGGAGGGTGCAATCGAAGCGTCTGTCCAGGGCCCTCAGCAAGCGGTGGTCTCCTGAAGGAATAACCATGGCGCGTAGCGACGTTCTGATCGTGGGTGCGGGCCCGATCGGCTTGGTCCTGGCGTTATGGTTGACGAAGCTCAGGGCCAAGATACGCATCATCGACAAAACCGCCGAACCCGCAGACCTGTTCAATCGCGCAGTAAGCAACGCTGGCAGCAGACATGCCGTCGCTAAGACTGATGGCCGTCACCCGGATAGCCCTTCACATTTGGGGTGGAGCAGCAGCTTACTTCTTGGCAGGCGCGCCTTGGTTCTGCTTCTGGATCATGCTTTGTTTCTGCGCGATCAAATGCTCGGCGACCAGTTCCGCGCTGAAGCGGCTGATAGTGTCCGGATCGGTGATGATGGACTGTGTGTTATTTTGCGCTTTGTAACCGGGACCGCCCGCTTTTCCAGGATTAACAAATTGTCCTTCTCCCGAAGCCGACCAATTTGTCGATCCCTCTCCCGCAACCTTGCCATCGGCGACAAAACCCTTGGTGTGGCTGATTTGGTGGGTGGCCGACTGACCGATCGTAATCTCCCGCACGGGCGCATCTAACTCGGCGACGTGAGTATTGAACAACGCCAAGTTCTTCTTTCGGTCAAGCTCTAATAACGCCTTCTCACGCTTTCCGCCTGCCTGGCTCTTATCCAAAGTAACCAACATGGTCACTGTGGGATCGAGCGCCAGTTTCATCAAAATATCGTTGAGCTCAGGGTCATCGTATCCAAACATATTCAGATAAAGTGAGACGCTGACACGCGAGATCACATGCTTGAGAATGCTGTGGACATCATCGCGGCCGACGTAAAAGAGATGAAAGTCCCTGCTGGCTGTTGTCGAGTAAACCTTCTCCTGTGTGTATTGTTGCAGATCCAGTAGGTCGAAAGTCTGCAAACTCTGCGTTGGATCATTGATTACGTTGGCGGCTGACTTTTTGGGCTTTCTCCCCGCTGCTTTGGGCATTTATCAGGCTCCGAATCTTGTGACCCCTAGTTGGCGTTACCACAATACCACGCAGCGGGGCAAAGTCACAACCGAGGCGAACCGCTTTCGCCGCCCGGGACGCTGCGCGCGCATCGTCCCTCGCGCGCCCGCTCGCGCGGGCTCGCTGCTTTGGTTACTCAAGGGATAGCGATGGCAAATTTACGATTCGGCGGAGGGCAAGCGTCAGGTCAAAGGAATTGCAGGAAGGGACGAAGATTAGGTAGGCCGCAATCCTCGCCTCGAATTCCTCGCCTCGAAAACGCGATAGAGTACCCGGCGACGCGGGGAAAATTGCGCCACTCACGCTTGCGGCGCAAATTGACCGACTTGCGTGGCGAGACCGAGGTCGTCTTGCAGGAATTGCTTAATCTTGCCCTTACTCCAACGCTGACGATAGAAGGTGGGAGAAACGAGCAACGTCTGATCGGCGAAGGGGGGACAGCGTGACTTTGGAGTGCCAGATCAGGGTGAGGCGACTCTAATGTACTCGGACCTTCCCCATGTGGCCCCCTGAAGATCAAGATGTATTCGCGGGCATTGAGCGGGTCGCCTCGATTAACGGCAGCGGCTGGCGGACCAACGCTTCGGTAGCGCTGGCGTTAGCCATATGCATAGCCCTAGCACGGAGAATGGACAAACTGCTGATCAACGACGTATTGCGCTTCGGGTCCGAGATGTGTGTCGCACCGGATATCCTCCTCACGAGGTGCGGCTGAAAAGCTGGCATCGCGATTTGGAGACTGCGGCTCGGGAACTGCTGTTGAGCAAAGGTTTGTCCATTGGGCTGGAAGCAGCCACATGATGCGGCCAGTTTCGCTGAAGGTCGGCATGGGTGATTTCGCCTTTGCGGCGGATCATCGTGACGCGCGCTGGCTGGGGCACCGATTCCAAATCTCACTCCTGCCAACGCCTGAATCAATTGTAGCAGCGGCGGCTTCTCTTGGTCCACGGACGCCCGCAGACGAGCGCCTCACGCTGGTTAACGCACCGGGTGCCAACGCCTATCCGTTGGTCAACTTCGAATAGCCGATCGTTTCAACCAAGCAGGCAAATCCGGAAATTGCCAAAGCGATCAAGCGAGTCCTCCTCTGGGCCGTCGCGCTGGAGGAAACCAATGAAAATATCTGGAGGACGCGCACTTCATTCCCTTGCCGGCTCACATCTGGGTGCTGAGTCACGACCAAGTTGAGATGATAAAATACATTCAGGCGTCATCCAACAGCGGCATGAATGCCGATCCACCTGACTGAGACGGCACTTATTGGCCCGCGGCCGGCAATAGCTTCAGGGGCAGGGCCGCTGGCGATCGGGCTTTGGTGGCGTCGTAATAATCCCAGGCCTTTTCATGCAGGTAATAAACCAACGGGGCGATCGCGATGCTGAACGCGGTGAGTCCCGCGGCGGCCGCGAGATCGCGGACGAAGAGATAATTGGCGCTAAATTCCGACGCCGCGGTCACGCCATTGTAGGTGACCGTCTTGGCCAAAGCTCGACTGACCTTGACGCTCGCGAAACGCGTTCGCACATTTCGCTCGGTTGCTGCTGTGCCGGGAATCGGCACGTCCACCGTGGCTTCGAGCGGATTGAGATGATGCGCCGAGGCGGGGCCATAATAGTACCAAATCGCTTCGTGAGCGAAATAGGTGATAGGGCCGGCGATAAGCGACAAGCTTGACAACCCCGCTGCGGTCACCATCTCGCCGATCACGAAATAATTCGCGCCGAAGTCAGCGGTCGTGACGATCGCGCGATAGGTTATAGTTTTGACGATCGCGCGCCACGCGTCGAAGTACGCGGGCTCGCCCCGTGCAGGCGCCTCCGCGGAACGTGCCGTTGGCGCGCAAGGCACCAGTACCGGGGACGGTGCAGTCCGTCGCAATTTATGTCTACCCCCCAAGCTGCTCGGAATGTAAAAAGGAAGGAGGCGCGGCGCCAACACCGCGGCACCGCCAATCAATAACCCGGGGATGAGCGCCACCTCGACAATCGCCGCGCCCGCCACGACAGCCCCAAGAGTCGCGACCCTCCCGACAACGCCCGGCCCAAAAACCGAGCTTGGATACCAACCCCTCGTTTGCATGAAAGACGTCGTCAAGGGGTTTCTCCATCATCGGGGTCGCGCCAAGTGATACGAGCGGAGTGAGGGGGCCGCCGTCAGGTGACGACCGAATGACCACGTGGGCGTGCGAAACCGGGTGGATTTCACCGAACCACTCGCCGAACCCACCCGTATGCTCGGCCAGATACCGCGCAAAATCGCAATTAGGTCGGCTCACTCGGCGATACAGGTAACCGCTCCACCTCGCGGCAGCGAATGGAACCGGGGTTGCACGCGCGACGGAAGGGGCTGTCGTGCGCACCCCACAACCATCCCGAAGCGCACCGCGTTCCCCGCTATTGCAGAACAGGGTTAACGCAGCGACTCAGTCTCGGCGAGGCGCGGGTGCCGTCTAAGACGGGTAGCGTCGTCTTCAGCCTCGGCCTGCAACTCTACCGGTTTTGGAAAAATTCGCCAATGATGCGGTCGCGCCCGCGCACCGCCAACCCAAGAGATGTTGCATGGTCCGATGGTCACGCCCCCGAGTCTCTCGACGCGTATCTGCGCAGCAGCGGTCGGAAGCCGGGGCAAGTTCTGTTTCCAGGTCGAGGTGGCCCAGATCGATCTCTGACGACGCGGCAGTACGCGCGCCTGGTGGAGCGATGGGTTGCCAGCGTTGGTCTTGACCCAAGTCGGCGACTGGGTCGACGCGATCGTCGAGTCGAAAGATACGAAAGCTTGCCGGCGGCGAATTTCCGACGGGGAAACGCGCTCGATGTGGCAGTCCCTGTCCTTCAAGCCCGGTTACAAAGCAGCTTTTGTATCTCTGTCTGCCCGGCTGGAGAGCACGTGATCGAGCCCTATCTGCAAGACCAGGCTGACTATAAGCGGCGTGTGTTGAAGCCCTTAACCGGCAAGGAAGAGGAGCTTTACGTGCTTCCCGGCTCGGACGCCGAGAATTATGCGTCGAGGCGCTTCCCGCATAAAAGACTGAAGCGGGTCGGGCGCCAGCTCCGTGCGGCCACGATCCAGCAATCCTTGATGGGACTCAGGCTCAGTTTTCAGCGCGACCGGGCGAGGGCGTTAAATGCCACCCACCACTGGACTTTCACTGGAAAAGAGCGGCTTCAAGCGACCGTCCGTATAGCAGAGGCGAAGATCGCGGTCGAAACCGGCCACACTGGCACTCCTGACGTGACAATCGTAGCCGACAGTGCCACCTGGCTCCGAGTTCTATCCAGGGACTATAGCATCTTGCGTGCGATCCTTTTACGGAAGGTCGCCGTGAAGGGGCCGATGTCCCTATTGCGGGCGTTTGGGCGCTGCTTCGTTTAGGGATAGCCGGCGTATGAGGTGCAATGCATAGACGTAAGTTGCTCAAGGCGGCGGCGGCCTTCGTTGCGAGTGCCAGGGCTGCTGGTCAGGCCCAGGGGCAGGAACATTCCGATCCGACAAAAGCCAGAGGACGGGTAATGAACCCACCGCAGATAACGCAAGAGACGATCTCAGTCGTGCATGTAACGATCGCATCAGTAAAGCCGTTTGACGCTGTTAAGGGCGCGCTCGAGCTGCTTGTGCCCCGCCTTAACGAGGGAGTTTTCAAGCTACTTCTTGACGGTAAGGGCGAACAAGCGCTCTGCGAGCTTGAGAAAGGGCCGGCTCTTTCCATTTTCGGATTTCGCGACCATGGCGCTTTGCTTCAAATCGCTGGGCTGAAGCGGAAGGCCATACAATATGACATTGGGAATCCGCTCACGGCTTCCAAGATGACGCGCCACCAGCTGTCGGCAGCGCTTTATGCGCCGGTCCGCGTGCTTTTGCGCGAAAATGCCGAAGGTGGCGCCGCCTTCGAATATGATCGGCCAAGAACCATCTTCGGACAATTCAATGATGGCAATGTCAACACAGTTGCGCTAGAACTCGACGAGCAGCTGGAAGCGGCTCTGAAGAAGGCGGCGGCTTGAACACAGGAGGCCAGGACCGGCCCCGCTTCTGGTCGATGCTTCCGGCTTGCGCTTGAGCGCGGGGCGGTAGGAGGCCCTTCAATGCCGTCGCCGAACAGGGCGTGCCGTTCAAGGAGATCAGCGAGGTGATCGGCCGACGTCTGAACGTTCCGGTCGTCTCGAAGACGCCTGCACAAGCAGCGGAGCATTTCGGCTGGTTCGTGAGCCGCGTTCGCGGGCGCCGACGTCCCGACCTCGAGCGAGCGGACCAGATCATTGAAGCCAGAACAGCCCGGACTCATCGCTGACGTCGATCACCCAGCCTATTTCAGTTCGTAGCGACTTGCGGAGCCGAACATCTCGCACCCACCGATCGCCATCCGGGAGGGCGACTGCCCGGGCAGCCGTCCTCCTTGCCGGGCGACCGCCACGTCGAAACCGACGCAACACTTCAGTCGCGTGTGTTGCTATCCAAAGGACAGCGGTCGGCGCACTCGGTTACGCATGCACGCCAGCGCGCACCTGTCCGTGTCGGAAACTCAAACTCGAACATATTGATGGTATAGCCCGCCCAAGATCGGCGACGAACGCACGCGCCCTGTGCGGCACACATCACGCCGAACCGGCCCATCCTTCTGCAGCACTTTCCAGCTAAGTCCTTTGCCCATCCCAAATGTGTAGTCCCTTCACGGGCGACACCGTGCCCGGCGCCGGCGTTCACCTACGCCGTGACCGACGATCAATTCACCATTACCGAGACGTCTGATACTGGCCCGGCAAATCTGATAACGGTCCGATACTTTGACGGTGACGGGCGTGCCGACCGTCAACGGCTCGATCTCCAAGAACACCCCGCTTGTCTTGCAAACGGCGACTGGTGCGGCAGCACAGGAGGTCTGGTCGTTTGACTCCGCGACCTTCTACGCCATGTGCCTGCGCACGCGCACATTCACCAAAGTTCAGAATTAGCCACCGGCCACGAAACGATCGTGGGCGTCCCGACGCTTGGGCAAACAGGCGGCGGGAGACTTCCTCCCGAAACCGATGGCTGTAAGGGGCCGGCTCACCACCGGCTTCGGCGGGCGGCTTTACGACCATGCCGACAGTATCACGAACGTCGCCGCCCATGAGATCGAATACCGTAAAGGAGGATTTGCTTTATGCCGAAAGATTACACGGCATGGACCCGGACCTCATTGGACAAGGGCCGGGTCATCTCACAAGTAAGTGGGACTGAGCAGATACCCCACGCTGCTCTTAGCTGAACGCTTATTAAAGTGCTTGGTTCCGAAATCGACAAGCACATACCTGAACCCAATCACAAGCAACGAGTTTGATTCGCTAAAGGCTGGGGTGCTGAGAACAAAGGACTTCAGCATCATGGTTCACAAGATAGCGATTGGATTGGCGGCAATGGCGATCGCCATGGGCGGCGCAACGTCAGGTGTGTTGGCCCAAGGCGGCGGCGGTGAGGCCAACAAGCCCGTCGGCGCTGGCCACGCTGAGGCTAACAAGCCCGGCCACGCCGAGGGTAACAAGCCCGGCCACGCTGAGGCCAACAAGCCCATCGGTGGCCACGCTGAGGCTAACAAGCCTGCTGTTGAGGGCAACAAGCCCATCGTTGAGGCCAACAAGCCCCACAAGCCCAACCAAACAACGAGGGTCCTCGAGGAAAAGCGCCCCGCGACCCGTGAGGGTGGGGGCGGAGGTGGGGTCCACGTACACCTCGGTGGCATGCGCGGCGGCCACGAAATGACCCGCCGCGAAACGGTCCGCCCCGAAACGACCCGTGAGGCCCGCCGCGAGGAGCGGGGCGGAGGTCGGGTCCACATACACCTCGGTAGCAAGCACGGCGGTCACCCCGGGACATTCGCGTTCCGTCATGCCGTTCCGTTCCACCCGGGCTTCCACGGAGGGACAGTCGTTCACCACTACCGTACGTACGGCGCAATGCGCGGAGGTCAGAGGGGCCGCATAAAGACCGGTGCGTACGGCCAAAAGATAAAAATCGGCGGCGGAGCGAAGCGCGGCGGCGTCACGCTGCGCGTCCGTTGAGGGCCGACGGCAACAAGGCCCAACAACTCTCCGGCACTTGGCGCTGGAGAGGCATGGGGCCTCCATAACGGTTTGGCAATCTCCGGAAAAAGCCCTTTGGCGTCAGTGACTGTTCTTGAGGCCCCGCACTTTTTCGGCTGGGGGCGTCACACGATGCGGCCCGTTGCGCTTAAGGCAGCGCGGGTGGCTTCGCCTTTGCGGCGGGGCATCGCCGTATCGCCATCAGCTTCGTAGTCGGCACCTTGAATTCGGCAGCGGCCCTTTCCATCGCGGTGGCCTCATCCGGCGCCTCGACCTCGCCCAG
>JASHYD010000789.1 GCA_030043175.1 Xanthobacteraceae bacterium
GGAAGCAATATGTCGAGCGGTATTGCCGGAGTTGATGCCGATTGGTAGTGGTTTATGGTGAAATAGTAGTTGAAATTATCCTGCGATCCGCCGAGGCTCAATTTCTGGTTGAAAGTGCCGTAGGATCCACCCTCGACCTCGGCGGTCACCTTTGGCGGTCCTTGACCCGTTTTGGTGGTGATCGAGATCACGCCGCCAATAGCGTCGGCGCCGTAGTAGCCGCTTTGCGGTCCGCGCAATACCTCGATACGCTCAATGTCGCCGGTCAGCAACTGACCGAAGTCGTATTCCTGATTAAAGCTGCTCGGATCGGTTGCATCAATGCCATCGATCAGCACCTTGACATGATTCGCGTTAGAGCCTCGAATATACACTTCGGTAATAGCCCCCGGGCCGCCGGTCTGAGTGATATTAAGCCCGGGTACAACCTGCAGTACATCCATTGCGGTGCGCCGCTGGTCACGCTCCAAGTCCTCGGCCGTAATGACCGTAACGGAGCTGGCGACTTGACTCTCGGGTGTCGCTATGCCGGTTGGACTCACCACCTCTATTGTGCCGAGTTGCACTGACGATGGTCCGGCCGGAATGGCGTTGGGTGGCTGTTGTGCGTTCGCCGTCCCGCAAGTCATCGCGAATAATGCAGGCAACGCCGTAAAGCTGAACCATGCTGATCGGCGCGAGTATGAAGTGTTCTTTGCGCCGAACAAGGTGCCCCCTAACCCGTACGCAACTTCCAGGTTATGGCCTAGGCCATAATCGCAGCCGCCCCTGCACGCGCTTTTGATTAACGTAAAAAAAACCGACACTGATGTCAATTTTTGTCCGGCTTTGCAGCAACACCTTTTATCGAAAAAAACTTTGTGTTGCGTGAACAACACGAATATTTCAGTCATTAACGAGTTAATAATATAGTCGACTATGGTTCTAATAGAGACGGGCGGAATATCCGGTTGCAAATTGATTGCGCAGTCTATAGTGTGGATAGTATAGATCATTATGGTGATGCATTCGGTGGATCTGTATCTACTCCGCTCGATTGCAATTCGTCCCAATAGCTGCACTTCTATCTACAGAAACTCACCGAGCGCCGGTGCGCCCGGCCCAGTCGTTTTATAACGTCCTGGAGGATACTAGATTCTCATGAGACCCCGGGATGGCAGTATAAGTTTGAGTGTGGCCGTGTAAGGCGCCTGCGATAAGCAAAAGCAAGCCGCCCGGAATGCGGTCGGACCAAAGGCCCGTTGACGTTAACGCGGCCCGAACAGGTAATTTAATTTATGCCAATCCGCACGATGTCGTCGCTGAGCACCGTCGTCGATGTGCGCAATGTGGGAGGAGTGGTTGAATAGCTGTAGTTATTGGTCATGTTCGGGAATTGGAGATGTATATACTCGACCATCGCAGTCCATCGCAGGCGCAAAGCCCCATTCCAGGCCAGCGCACTGCCGAGTTGGACGACGCGATAGGTCGCCGGCTATCTCGGGTACACCGGACGTACTGGCTAACGTAGGCGCAAAGGCAGCCTTATCGGTGAGGCGATTATCGGCGTGATTTACTTCCAGGAATGCGCGTTACTGGAAGTTATCGAGCGCCCGGCGCCGAGGCGACGTCTCGACATGCCGGTTCTCGTACGTCAGCTCGGGCCACAAGCTCGTCCAGGCGCCCGCGTGCTCCGAGGCGTAACAGGAACGCGCTCAAGCACGGCCGCTACACCGCCGAAGCGATTGCGAGCCGACGCGAAATCGCAGCGCTCATTCGTGCCATGCGCGCTCTGGCCACCGAGGAGGCGAGCTGAGCGAAGCCCGCGTGATTAACTCCCGATAACAGACATTCCCGGTATAATCGACCTTCGGCCCTATCGCCTGTCGTGGCGTCGGTGCGCCGTCACGGCCCATGGTGATCCAAAGCGGCATACCGCGGACACGACGGCAACAATTTTTTGAATGACAAATCCGGCCTTGCCAATGGCGGGCGATTTTCCCGGAACTTTGCATCAAGAGCCGCGACTGCTGGCCGCAAGTCCATTGGAGATCTACCCCGGAAAAGAGTTTCAGATTCTCGCTGATTCTTGGCTCGATGGTGTGGGGGAGGGTGCCGCTCTCTGCCAGCGATCATCTGGATTCGGTGATCACGATCGCCTGGAACGCGCACCAGCTTTCGCATAACAGCCAAATAGGCTACGGTGCACCCGCGCAGTCTGCGGATCATGCCGCCGACGCACAGCCAACAATTCGTGGTTTCAAGGAGGAGGGTTTCTAATGGGGCTTCGATTCACCGTCGCCGCCGCAAGCGCCTTGTTCGCGACCGCAGCCTTTGCGCAGGGGCAGGACTTCTCGAAAGTTCAGATAAAGACCACCGACCTCGGCAATCGCACCTACATGCTGGAAGGCCAGGGCGGGAATATCGTCGTCGCATGCGGCGATGACGCTGTCATCCAGGTGGATACCGAATTCGCGCCGCTTCACGACAAGATCAAGGCGGCCATCGATCAGGCATGCGGAGGCAAGCCGATCAAATACATCATCAACACCCATTTCCACGGCGATCACACCGGCGGCAATGGCGAGTTCGCAGGCAAGGACAAGGCGACCATCGTCGCCCATCGCAACCTCGCGCTTCGCCTTGAGCACGGCACCACCAATGGACTTTCGGGCCAGAAGACGCCGCCGGTTGCGAAAGAGGCGATCCCAACCCAGACCTACGAAACCAACTTCGGACCGGTGCTTCAAGCAGGCGGCCGCACCGCGAACGTCGGCCATCCAAACAGCGCGCATACAGATACCGATTCGTGGGTTCTCTTCCCGGATGCCAACGTACTCGCGACCGGTGACATCGTCAGTCTCGGCCAGCGCTATCCAACCATCGATTATGCCAATGGCGGCAGCATCAACGGCATCATCGCCACGGTTACCAACTACCTGGAGATGACCAATGGCCAGACCAAATACGTGCCCGGACATGGACCGCTCTCCACCAGGGCCGACATTGTTCGTTATCGCGATATGATGACTGCCGTGCGTTATCTGGTCAGGGCTGAGATCCTGGCGAACAAGACTGAGGACCAGGCCATCGCCGACAAGCCGCTTGCATCCATTGGCAAAATCCTTGGGACCACGCAGCAGGCCGACGACAACATGGTAAAGATGGTCTATCGCTCCTTGAAGAATACGCCGGCCAATCCGGCGTAATTTATTTCTTGGTGCGTAGGATTGCGGGCTGGGACGTATCTCCTCCTGGCCCCTTCTTGTTTTATCGCGTTGGGCGCGGTTGATTCTTCCGCCCACAGGTACTGCTGCTCCGCAAGTGCGCCCAGGTTCTCTCTGTGCGGTGGCATATCTCGCCAAGCGCTCCCGTCACGATGTTTGCAAGTGACGGGATGAGGGATCGATCAGCGTGAATGCATCTCCCCCACCGCCGCAACGTCTGGAGCCGCGTGTCCAGGGATGTTCAGCGCCAGCCTGCCGCCGATGACGATAAGCACGCCGGCAAGAACATAGCGAACGGCGACATCAGGCACGCGGGCGGAAAGTGCCCTGCGCCGAACGGTACGATGTCGTGGCCCAAGTCAGGGAAGCCAGGCCTCTTGGGCACCCCATTTCCGTCCACGTGGCGAGTGGCGACGATTCCGTGACACGACGCAATCAGAGATACCGGGAAATCGCCTTGAATTCGCTAACAACCACCGACGAGGCGCGCCCCTTATCGTTCGCCGCGGCATCGAGGCAATGGTCGATGTGATCGTGAATAAGTCGCCGCCTCGCTTCGCCGATGGCCTTCTCGACCGCATACAATTGCTGCGCCAGCTCAACGCAGTTCCGAGCTTCATCGAACATCGCGGTTACTCGGCGAAGATGACCCTCCGCCCGCTTAAGGCGTTTGACAATATCCGGGTGAGATTCGTGGATATTTGCGTTTACCATACGAATTATATCCTACTGATTAGTGACAAGACCCGACTTCGCCTTGGCGTTTTTTCGCTCCGGCCCGGAGCGCGACGGTGGCGTGATCGTCATCGTGACCACACTGAGCGCCCCGGCGTCCACTGGCATGAAGGTGATGTGACCATGGCGCATCGCCGGGCAGGGAAGGAGCGGGCCCGGACCATTCCATTAAGGGAACTGACGGTCGCATTACAACCAGGCACTGATCAGGTGGGGTACACCTCGATTTCGTCGTATCGGTTGAGTCTGTAGATTGCAAAAGAGAGCAGCCAGGCGGCGACGAAGATGCCGACAATCACATACCCCAGGATGCCGAAATTGTCGCTCAGAGTGCCGACCGCGCCCCAGAATCCGCCACCGTCCGTCAAGTCCAGCTGGTCGCCAATCAGATTCAGGGTCTCTAAACCACCGACGATTACGGCGATGACCACTGACACCGCTGTGATGGTAAGGTTGTAATAAAGCTTGCGAATTGGCTTTACGAACGCCCAACCGTAGGCCCCCAACATCAAGATGCTGTCCGTTGTATCCATCAGCGTCATGCCTGCCGTAAATAGGGCTGGAAAAACAAGGATCGTCCAAGCCGACATCCCCTGCGCGGCTTGGGTAGCGGAAATGCCGAGCAAACCGACTTCTGTCGCCGTGTCGAATCCAAGCCCGAAGAGTAAGCCCAGCGGGTACATGTGCCACGATCGCTCAATAACCCGAAACAGGCGTCGAAAGATGCGCGACAGAACCCCCCGGTTGGCAACCATAAGATCGAGATCTT
>JASHYD010000790.1 GCA_030043175.1 Xanthobacteraceae bacterium
AAGAAAGCGCAGGCATTGCTTGCCGAGTACATGCCAAGCGCGCGGGCCCGGCTGACCGAGCGCTATCTCTATCCGCAAATCGAGCGCAGCAGCCGCACTGTTTTGCACGTGCTGGCGCCGTCGCGCTAGGCCCGGTCGCATGGCCTGGAAAGCCGACTAAGCCGGCGTGCCGTCAAGAACGGGCACCACGCTGTCGCCGGGCGCCCGGTACGCGGCCTATCAACCACCGGTCATGACCGATCTCGCCATCGACGGCTGCCTCATATGACCGTTGCAAAATCAAAATCATACCCGGCCGTGTTGACGTCGGCCCCCTGACGATGGGCCCGATGGGCCGAATTGGCTTCATCTCACTTGAAATCCCGATCCCTCGATGAGCCTCCTGCTCCTCTCTCGTTGCAGCTTCAGGTACTGCGCAAACTCCGCCGGTGCATCAAATACCGGAACCAGGCCATTATCGATCAGCCGCCTTTGACGAAATACCGGCTCGTTGCCGATGCGGGCTATCACGTCGTGGAGCCTCTTTACGATCTCCGGCGAGGTCCCTGCCGGGGCGACGAAACCGAAGTACACCGGGGCGAGGTTGGGAAGTCCCAGTTCGGACATCGTCGGCACTGCAGGTAACAATGTTGAACGGACTTCTGAATCAACGGCGAGTGGGTGAACCGCTCCGGTTTGAATATGCTCAATGAAATTTGGAAGCCCGACGATCGCTATCGGCGTGGTCCCCGACAGAAGTCCCGCGACCATATCATTTCCGCCGCGAGCCGGTACGAAGACAATGTCTGCGCCGGTTTTCTTTTTCCAATTTTCGAAGGTGATCTGCATTGGGATCGCCAGCGCACTGTAGCTGAGCGTCCCGCGTCTGGCCTTTGATAGACGCGCAAGCTCATCCAGCGATCTGACGTTAAGCTGCGAACTGACAACCATCACCTGGGTATTGATGAACGCGTTGGTGATAGGGGCGAAATCCTTTTCGGGGTCATAAGGGATCGATTTGAACGTGAACTGGTTGAGGGTCAGTGTTTCGTTTGGGAGAAGGCAAATGGTGTAACCGTCATTGGCGGCCTCTGCACACGCTCGACCGGCAATATTCATTCCGCCGCCGGATCGGTTTTCGACGATGATCGGCTGCCCGAGGTCTCTCTGCACTTCTTCACCGAGAGCGCGCACGAATATGTCGCTTGTTCCCCCTGCGCTGTTGGCGGTAATGACCCGTATCGGCTTGGTCGGATATGCCTGCACGCCGGCCGGTGCTGTCTGAGCAAGCGCAGCCCAAATGACAGAGAGCGCGAGAGGTTTCATCGCCCTCTCGCAAAGCCCGCGCCATCCGCACTTCACGTGTCCGCCTTGCCTTGTCATATTCGCGCCCAAACGACAAAACCCATCGAAAAGCCCGAGGCGGCCCTGGCACGGCCGGCGCCGACTACCTTCCCGCACTCTGCTTGAAATATCTCAGATCCGGCGGCGACTGGTCCTTGCGCGCAGGCATCAGGTAACCGTCGCCACTGATGAAATAGTTCTCGCTGCCGACCTGCACATGTGCGTTGCCCTCGCAGGAAAATTCCGGCCACACTGGTTGCGGGTCAGGATTGCGCAGATATTGCTTATCGACCGTCCATGGTCGGGTGAGCGCGTGATCTATCACAGTAATCTCGTTATGAAGTATGTTGCGATTTGTCTTGTCGAGATAGATCCTCTCTTTGAAGATCGATTGATTGTCATAGTGCAATGGCAGGCCGGTGCCATCATAGACGCGAGGTCCCTTGAAGGGGCCGCGCGTCTCGACGAGCAGTACGTCATATTTGCCGTCGCCGTCCTCATCAATCCATCGGCCGATCGAGTAGCCCGCATAAGTCGGCTCCATCTCTCTGGTCGGCCAGTCCCGACCGTCGGTATAGATGCGGCGCGTGTAGGATTGATGGTCGACGAGAACGTGGGTGGTGTCCGGCTTGACGATGTATTCCTGCGGCAGAAAGGCGAGCGTCATCATCGGCATGCCGTAGGGTTCGCAGCTAAAGCCGCGAATGTGGTTGCCCTGGCCGCCTTTGGCCTGGTCCGCAAGGCTGTCTTCCAGAACTTTTGTGTACTCCGGCGTTAGCGGCGCCTGCTGGCCGAATCCCCAGGGCTTCGTCTGGTCGTGAGAGGGCTGGCCGCCGAGCCCGGGGACGACGCGACGCGTCCATTGGCCGGTAAGGTCGGGATACTTGGTTTCATCGAACGCCTGAGCGCCGCCCATCAAGATTGCGAGCGCCAATGCAAATGCGCCGATCAGTTTTGGGTACAGCATGGTGGTCCTCCATCTGACAGCCAGTCGCTCACGTCAAACGGGTGTAACCTGCACGACTAAATGTTTCATGATTACATTGACGCGGCAAGCCGCTCCTGTCGCTGCGTCAATGCGGGACAAGCTGGCGTCATGCACGCCGAACCAGGCAAATGCGAAGTCCTCACGGAGGTACCCGCAACCCGGCCTTGCGCCGCGCCAGGTGGCGCCAGACATGGTGGATGCCGGCCCCGCGGCGAGCTGACGAAACCGAAACCGCATGGGGGACGGACTACGCTCGCGGTCAGAAGTGCAAAATCACGTCTGCCGCTACGATGAGAGCATCTTTCTTATTGGGGGGAATGACCGGGGTTGCATTGAAGTTGCCGTTGAAGGCGGGCGCGTCGAAAGAGTGGTAATAGGTAAACTCCGGACGAAGCTCGATCTGGGGTGAAAACCAGTGTTGCCAACCGAGACCCATGGTAACATAGGGTGTTTTTGTACCGGTCCGCTGACCTTGCATGTCGTCGTAGAATTCGGGCCGGAAAGAGATGTTG
>JASHYD010000791.1 GCA_030043175.1 Xanthobacteraceae bacterium
TCTTTGGTCGTTCGGGGAGCCTCGAGAACCTCCAGATGGGGCCGCCGGCGTCAGGCGTTGAGTGCGGAAGCGCGCACATCGGTGGTGCGAAATCGATCCGGCTGGACGACTGACGCCAGCCGCGACGATCGGTGTCCGCCGTTCGGAATTAGGCCGCGCTTGTCGGCATAGGCTATGATGACCGCCGTGCTACCCACATACGAAATGCTGCTCGATGTGTTGGACACGGGCTTTGGAAGGCGCAGCCCGCGGTGCCGGATTGCACCGTGATCGACTGGGATGACGTTCGCTACTTTCTTGCCGTCGCGCGCGGAGTCTCGGTGCGGGCTGCCGAGCGCCTCGGGGTGAATCACTCAACCGTGCTGCGACGCATCGCCCAGCTCGAGGAACGCCTCGGGGTGCACATGTTCGAAAAGCTGCCTTCGGGCTACCGCCTGACGGCTGCGGGCGAGGAGGTCCTCGAGTTCGCGGACCAGATGGAAGTGTCGTCGCACCTGCTGGAGACGCGCGTCTTCGGGCGCGACCAGAGCGTACGCGGGCTACCGCGGATGACGCTAGCGCCGACCCTCGCGACACACCTGCTCATGCTCGGTTGGTCAGGTTTGCCAGCTCGCCGGACGACAAGATTTCCATCTTGATGTCCGGATGCAGACGCGCGAAATCGGTGAAGTCCCAGAGGCCGACGTCGCGATCCGTGTCGTCTACGACCGCAAAACCCTGCCGCTCAATCTTCACAGCCTCAAGGGACCGGAACTGTTCGGAGGCGTCTACATGTCCCGCGATCGACTAGCCGCGTGGCGTGCGGGCGCGCCTGATCCCATCCGGTGGATCGTCATAAGCACGCATGGAATCCCGGACTGGGCCCGCGAGTGTGAGGTTCGCACCAGGGTTCCGTTCAGGACCACGGACGGCGAGGCACAGATCGTTGCAGTGCGGCAAGGGCTTGGGATCACGACACTGCCGTGCTTCGTCGGAGATGCCGACCCCCTACTGGTGAGGGTGCCGGGCACCGAGCTGCACGTGTACGGAACGCTCTGGCTTCTCACACAGGGGGAGACACGCAAGACGAAGCGCGTGCGGCTCTTCACTGAGTTCCTGTCCCGCAGGCTCGCCGCGTACGCTCCGCTTCTCGCGGGGCTGTCCATATCGCGCGACTGACGCGCGGCAGGTCGCCGGCGACGCTTGCCATAATCCGGTCGGAAGCCGAGCGGCGATCGCTTGAAGCGGCGTCGTTCAATCCGCGAATGGCGTTACGGCCGGATTACTATCACTCATGCCGAAGGCAAATTGCGCTGGGCGTTTCGCGGCATGTCCGAGCCGCTCGCGCACCGGCAGTACGATACGTTCGAGCTGCCGCAGGCACCTGAGTCGGCGGCGATTGCACGAAGCCGGCCTTCCGTCAGCACCGTATCGGCACGTACAGCCTCCATGGCGTTACGACCGTCGTAGTGGCGCAGAACAACGATGGACAGCTCACGCTAACGGTTCGGAGCCAACCAACCTACACACTGCGTCCCTACCAAAGCTGAACCTTCCCCATCGATCACCTCAAGGGCTTCCGGGTGGAGCCATCTCGGCCCGGACGGGGAAGCGGATGAATTGTTCTTCCATGAGCCGGATGGATCGGTCGCGGCTCGGCGAACCGTGGGGGCCAACCGGCCGCGAGAGGGCCAAGGTCTCGAAGGTGGTGCCCCTGAGCCTCGCCGATAAGGCATCATGTCGAAGAAGGTTCGACGGCACGTATCGCTGCGAGGCCTCCCAGACGTACCACGCGAAGCCAATCGCACCGGCTTCGTTCTTTAGATCGGCCGGGCTGATCGTCAAGCGCATCGGATTTGCTAGATGTGCGGCATGCGGAAAGCCGTTCGTGGCCCGCGCCGACGCCAAGACATGCTCCAGTGCGTGTCGTCAGAAAGCCCACCGCAAGCGCGTTCGCAAGGCTCACAAGCGTGTCACAGATAAGGCGCGCAAGGTAGGGTTATCTGTAACGCAAAAAGCGCCGACTTCCGACGGGTTTACGAACCCGTGAAAGCCCGCCCCCAGCCGCCCGCCCGCGGTCGCCGGTGCGCTGGAACGGGCCGGGCGCTGTCTGCTGGGTGCCGGCCGGCAGGAAAACGCGCAGGCGAAGCTACAGGCGGGCGGGCGTTACGTCGCTCGCGGGTATCACTTGGCAGGCCGTCGGCGCGGGGGCAGCCGAGGCAAGTCACGGGCAGTGACGGCTTATAGCCACTGGGTTAGGATCATGAGCCACTGCCGGGGGGCACGCCGATGATTCCGAAATCCCGCCTTGATGCCCTGACTGATGGCGTGTTCGCAGTTGCCATGACGCTGCTTGTGATCGATCTGCGGCTACCGGAGGACTTCCGTCCGGCGGACGCGTCAGAGCTGCTCTATCGCCTCGCGGCGCTTGGGAATCAGGCCCTTGTCTACGTCATCAGCTTCTACGTGCTGGGCCTGCGATGGACCGGGCTTGCCCGAATCTCGCCGCGCAGCGAGATGGTGAGTGAGCAATATACGAAATGGACGCTGATGCACCTGCTTCCCGTCACATTGGTACCGTTCGTCACCACGGTCGTGGCACGCCATGTCTCGCTCGCCCCCGCCATCTGGCTCTACGCGGTGAACACGATCTTTTTTGCGTTAGTCGCTATTCGTATGAATGCCCTTGCGCACGTTGACCGTGACCGCAGCGGCCTTCTGGAGGATCAACACGGCCTCATCGTCTTGATTGTGGCATCAATCCTCACCATCGCGGCAAGCCTTGTGACTCCAAAATGGGCAATGCTGATCTATCTGGTTAACCTGCTTGATGTGCCGCTCCGCTGGCTTCTCAAGCGCAAAGCTCGGCGAAGCCGCAAGGTGTGAGGCAAAAGCCGGCAGTGCCGGCAAAGGGACAAAAGGAAGAAGTCGCCCCAGCCGCCCGCCCGCGGCCCGCTGGTGCGCCGTGGCAGCCTGCCGGCGGGAGGGAAAACGCGCGGGCGGGGTTCCCTGCCTGCTAGAAAAAAGGCCCGGAGCAAGGTGACGCTCACGGGCCAAGCTCTCCGACCAAAGAGAACTGCGCCTGCGTAGCACGCGCGCAGACAGAGAGCAATCACGCCACCGGCGGGAAGGGCGCTGGCCGGCCGTCCTCGCCGAGGCGGTGCCGGCGGAAGATTTGCCAAATCCCCCAAACACGCCGGTAGTCCTCAGGCGCGAGCTTGCTACGATCCGACTGCGCCTGGAGTATGATGGCGCGCGCAAGATCCTCAAAGTCAGCGTCCTCCGGATGGCGAAGCCCGACCTGAACCGCGGCCTCCCGAAGGAGATGGCTGATACGCCGTGACAGGTCCGGCGCGGTCATTTCTGGTGCCGGCGAGGCAACAACGGGCTCGGTCGCGGCGACGATGTCGGTCATGCCGGCGCATTCAATGTCGGGTGCACACATGTAATCCCCGTCGGTGCATGCACGACCCACCAGACGAGCCTGTACGCGTCCGGATCGAGCCTGCCACCTCTCGCTAGGGCGAGGATGGCGTGGCAAAGCTGATCGAGCGGCGTGGACTGGTCATAGGGGATGCCGAGCTTGCGAGCCGCAAGCCCAATCACGCGGCCGAGGCCGCGCGCAAGGTCGAGATCGGACGCAGGCCAGGTTTTCAGCGCATCGGCCGGCACGTCCGGCATCGGGTCCATTTCGTTCATCATGAACCTCCGCCGTATAGGCTTTCGTAAAGATCGGGCGGGATCGGTTCGTTACTGGCCAGGACAACCCGCAGCCGCTCCGCATCCGAGCCGCTGCCGGGCGGCAATCCGACCGCGACCTCGGCGCCGGCGATCAATTTGCGCAGCGCAGCCTTAACCTCCGACGGCACCAAACTCGGTGCCGCTTGCCTCGTCTCAACCGGACCGCCGTTGGGGCCTTGATGCATTACATTCCGGCATTCACCAAGGCGATGGATGAGATTGAATGGGTACACCCGGTCGGCTCATGGGCGTGGTCAGTAGGCATTGAGGATCCCCTTAATGAGAAGCCTGCCTCGGGCGATGCTTTCGGTCGGGCCACTGAGGAGGATAGTTACGATGATTGCTTGGAGGACATGCTCGAAAGCGTCAGCACGTGGGAGGATACCCTGGCCTACATCCGGGATAAGGATACCCTGGCCTACATCCGGGATAAGGATGGCCTGCTACACGGCCCATTGCAGCCGGGTGCCCCAGCCCGCATCTACTGCCAAGGGTCTTAAAAAAAGCCTGACTGGGGGGGCTTAGGCTCCCCTTCTTTTTTCATTTTTTTAAATAGTGACTCAGAATCGCCGTCAGTTCGCCGCCCGGACGCCCGCTCAACAACATCAGCTGCCGACACGCGATGCCGCCGGCGGCCTGGTCGTAGGCCTCGGAAGCCTCACAAAGCTCGCGGGCCGATACCGGCTCACGCTGGTTGTGAGCGCCAATCACGACGAGGAGCGCGATCGCCACATCGACCGGCCGACGCCTGGTCGCCGTCCACCACCGACCACAGGCGAGCCGCGAGCAGCGTCGATCGCGTCAAGATCGATTGCCGTTGTCATGCCGCCGGCGCCGGGAAGGGTGCCGGCGCGCCGTCGTCGCCAAGCCGATGGTGCCCTGCGCCGTGGGCCTTGCGCATACGCCGGGCCTAATCGGAGCCGACCGAGGCAGGAGACAATGCTCCCGTTTGCTCATGGCCCATACGCGAGCCGCGGCGGACAGACATGCCGCCAGGGCCAGATATACCAACTATGGATGGAGGTTGGGTATGTCGTAAATTCGAAACCTCTCGGCGCCGAGAAGCTTTTTCATTCCGCACTCGGCGTCACTGCTGAAATGCGTTGCCATCCTGGATCGTGCAATGACGGTCTGTGACTCGTATGGATATGAGTCGCTGGATATGGTAGCCGTTCCAAGTTATTCGACGAATGGGCTTGCCGTTGTCGCTGCCGCGAACGCCCGTCGAGGTGCATGAACCAAAATTCTGGTCGAATTCAATCGTCACTCGGGCTGCGCCGTTTTCACCGAACTTTCGAATACCGATCAACGTCCGACCTTCGAAATGAAGATCTTGGAAGCTGCGCATGCTATTACCACCAGGCAACCGTCCGGCCCCTGTCGCAAGAACCGGACCGCCGCTCTTCAGCGTCGGATCCGAGCCGACCTGTTCCCATGTGCGTGATCCGAATTGATTGTGGTATGAAATACGAGCAAATATATGCCCCAGCGAACTGAAGTAGAAAATGGTCGTAGAACTCGAATTAACCGTGTCGTTTTTACCAGTTGTCTCGTTCCACCATACTTCTGTATCGGTCAGAGAAATCGTGACAGATTTTTCGAGGAGCTGACGTGGCACCGGTGATGCAGCGCCCTCGGTGTGGAAGCCGAAGAAGCATAGCCAGAACGAGATGAGCGCAAGGATGTGGCGTGCCATTTTATAGCCCTTAAAGAATTGGTCACCTCGAACCGTCACAATCTAGTACCCGGAACGTGGAAATCGCCGCCGTCGTCACAGCCTATGCTGCGGGCCCGAACGGAGCCGCTGAGCCATCCCCACCAATCCGGTGCCGACGAAAAATCTGCCAAATCCCCCACATCCACCGATATTCCTGGGGCGGCAACTTTGTCCGATCGGCCTGCGCCGTCACGATGATGCTTCTCGCCAAGTCTTCAAACTCGGAGTTTTCATCATGCGGAACGCCGACCCGCTCGGCAGCCGACGCAAGCATGTGACAGAGGCGACGCGACAGGTCAGGCGCGGACATTTCTGGTGCCGGCGAGGCAACAACTGGTTCGGTCGCGGTGACGATGTCGGTCATGCGGCGCTCTATGCGGGCGAATTGAGGGACTCACCAACGCACGCGATACGCGTCGGTGCATGGACCACCCACCATACCAAACGGTACGTCCCGGAATCGAGCCTGCCGCCTCTCGCTAGGGCGAGGATGGCGTGACAGAGCTGATCCAATGGCGTGTCCTGGTTATGCGGAATACCAAGCTTCCTGGCCGCCAAGCCGATCACACGGCCGAGCCCGCGCGCCAGGTCGAGGTCAGTGGTCGGCCAGGTCGGCGCGCCGGACGCCGCCTCAGGCGTTGTGGAGGCAGCGATCTCTTCGCTCATGTCTTTTCCATCGCGTTTTTTATGGTCCATACGGCACGATAGCGCCGAGGATCGAGCTTGCCCCCGCTCGCAAGCGCCGCCCGGAGAACTTTGTCCAGCCAGTCAACAAACGATCCATCGTGCAGGTGCACCTCGAGACGGTCCCCCGGAGGAAATCCCAGTTCTCGATCACACTCAGCGAGAAAGAACGCCATGCGGCGACGACGCTCGATGGCTTCGCGGTTGTTCGGCGGCCCGCTGGCCATCAGCGACGCCAGCTCAGCTTCAGGAGGCATTTCAGGTTCGCCCGTCATAAATCGCCTCATAGGTATCTGGATCGAGCGGTTGACCGGTCGCCAGGACCGCCCTCAGCCGCTCCGAATCCGACCCGGTACCGGGCGGCAAACCGACCGCAAGCTCGGCGCCGGCAATCAATTTGCGAATGGCGGCCTTGACCTCGGACGGCACCAAACTCGGTGCCGCTTGCCTCGTCTCAACCGGACCGCCGCCGGGACCGCTCACCTCTTGCTGCAGGCGGTCGCCGTACCGTTTTGGCAGCATTTTGCTGAGGTGCCACCTTCTCGCATCCCAGGTCAGCCGAGCGCTCTGGACCCGCTCAGGATCGACGTTGGCCGCCTCAGCAAGTGTTTGCTCCGCGAAATGGTCAAGGCCAACCTCGCGCGCACGCGCGTATTGGGCAGCAAACTCCGGGTGCTTAGCGAGCCAGTCCACGACCGTGATCCGCCTCGGCATATCCGGGCTCTCGCAGATCGACCGCAGACTTTCGCCGTCGGCCAACCGCCGGCAAATTGCACCCGTGAGCTGGGGCGAGAACTTGCTGGGCCGGCCAGGTTTTCGCCGTGGTTTCGGTGAAGTAGCCATGACCAATTATAGCACATCGCCAATTTCAGGACGGCAATCCCGTCATCCAACCGAATATTTTCGCGAGGAGTGGATTGGCTAGGATCGATTGTAGGACTGAGCGGGCTTCGGCCTTTTCTTCGTCGGTCACCTGAGAACTGTTGATCGCAGCCCTAACCTTGTCCGCGAGAATTGTAATGTTTTGCGCGTTGCCTTCACCAATCTGGACGTTACTTGAACCGTGAATCGAATACTGCCGACTGTCAATTGTGATGGCAATCGGCGGCGGGGCGTTACCTTCCATGACGTCGATCCCGTGACTGGTGATTCGTCCCGCACCCTCGATGCCCGGCCCGAGAAGGGGCTTCCATTCGATAAGACCGCTTTCAGCAAGCTGTCCGCAAATGTTGGCAGCTATGAGCCGTTCCTCTTCTGACGCCGTCGGATCGACAGGCATTGAAATAAATCTCCCTCTAACGTGGCGGGCCTCATAGAATTTCTTCAGCATGACTGCGCGACGATCTGAATCTTTAACTGCCATGCTTCGACCTCCGATGAACCAAGCCGGCGACAGGGCTGCAGACTGTCTCTATAGCCAGGTTCATGGCCAGTTCTCAATGTGGATCGCCCGACTAGGCGCTACCACCTTCCCTGCCACGTCACGCCTTGGGCGTCTTTATTTGCGCCACCAATCCCGCCTCAGCGATTGCATCGCCGACGAGATGTCCCTGCAGAATAACTGCAACGCCGTCGGCACCGGTCTCGCGAATGGTGGTTTGTGCCTTGCGCAACGACTTTGTCGCGATGTCGGCGGTGACGGTGCGGCCGGGCAGGGTGATGTGCAGCACGCTGCGGGGTTTGCCGTCGGGCGCAGGAATGGCGCAAAGCTCGATGGCGTTGAGGACGACGGTGACTTTGAGTTTCGATGCGGTGAGTTTCATTATCTTCCCTCCTCGTTCGCGCCGTCGATGAGTGGGACGACTGGCTCAATGGCGATGTGCGCGTCGGGAATGTCCTTGCGGACGTTAAAGCCCCTGAACTTGCGTTGCGTAAATGTGATTCGCTTCGTCAGCTCGGCGACGCTGATGCGCAGGTCAGTCCGGCCGCCTTCTTCGTCAACACCGCAAGCCAGGCCGCGGCCGGCGATAGGGTACGACGATGGCGGGTTGCGGTCGGCGTCAACCTGGAACCAGAAGCGCAGGCTATCCGCGTCACGGTCCTCCATGTAATCGTCGCTGACGAGGATATGGTCGAAACCATCCACCATGTTGCCTTTGAGACTCCGACCGCTAGCGGTGATTTTGCGGCCGCCGAGCAGCGTGTAGATTTCCTCGATTCCCTCTCCCTCCATCTGGATTTCGGTAAGGGTCTGCTTCTCAGGGTCGATAAGAATTGCGCGCATTGTCGTTACGGTCCTCTTGGAATCCATCGTCTAGTCGCGCCCAACCCGCACACCTGGCCGGCCGCCCATCAGCTGTGTGTCGGTGAATCCGGCGTGCCAAATCAACGTGGGCGGAGCCACCGTCATATCCGTCAGCAGTGTCACGCCGACCTTTAGCATCTGCTTGGCTTCATCATTCGTCGCGGGAATGCGCGGCAGCCGAATAACCTCGCGTTCGTCCTTCGGGTCGATAGGGAGGCCGGCCACACGGTGAAACTCAGCGAGCGACATTTCCACAAAGTCGAATCGGCCGGGTGGCCTCTGGCGCTTTACGCCCACCTTCATGGTGAAGTCGTTTCCCGGCGGATGTGGCTGGCCGAGCAACTCGCGCCGCGTGGACTCCATGACGGCTTGCGGGTCGCCCTCAAATATCACGACAATCTCTTTGCCGACGAAAATGTCCTCAACTTTCGTCCCGGTGTTGGGGATATGCTCGCGTACGAATATTTTTGTGCCCCAGTTGCAGCGTGAGGGTGGAGTCGCGGCCTTCTTTCGCGTCCACCGAGGACAGCCCTTCGCGTCGAGCGCACTGATGGATCCGATCAGCAAGGAGTTTGTTGCTCGGTTGGAAAGTTTCGCCAAGGAGCTGCGGGTTCCTGTGGTGCAGTTTCGCAAAGGTGAGCGGAAGGATGATATCG
>JASHYD010000078.1 GCA_030043175.1 Xanthobacteraceae bacterium
GCACCGATGATCCAGGGAAAACATTTTGAAGCGAAGTTTTGAGAGGCCCCTTTTGAAATTCTCCCCAACGAGCATCGATGATGGCAGAGTCCGCAGATGACTCCGGCTTCTTGGCTCGGCGCTGGTGGTAATAATAGCCTGCAGGTTTTGTGGGAGGACGGTGAACGCGTCTTCTGCAGAGGGGAAAGGCACGCCCACGGCCATCGGACCACCGTACTAGCGGTGCTACCGGCCGCGGAGCATCCGTTACCCGCCATTCTCGATCGCCTTGCTCGTGAATACGGATTGAAGGATGAGCTGGAGGGGACATGGGCCGTGAAGCCGCTCGAGCTCATTCGCGACCGTGGGCGGATCATTCTGGCGCTCGAATTCACCGACAATAAGCCGTTGGACAGACTGCTCGGAACGCCTATGGATGCAAGGAGCTTTCTGCACCTCGCCATTGCGATCACCGCCGCCCTGGCTCAAGTCCACCGGCGCAATCTCATCCACAAGGACATCAAGCCGGCCAATATCCTGGTCAACCCTAAGACCGGAGAGGTCAAGCTCACCGGTTTCGGTGTCGCTTCGCGATTGCCGCGCGAGCGGCAGCCGGCGGCGCCACCCGAGTCAATCGCGGGCACACTCGCCTACATGGCGCCCGAACAGACTGGACGCATGAACCGCTCAATAGACGCCCGCAGCGACCTATACGCGCTGGGCGTCACACTCTACCAGATGCTCACAGGCTCACTGCCGTTTACCGCAACCGACCCTATGGAGTGGGTCCATTGCCACATCGCTAGAACACCGGTGGCACCAAGCCAGCGATTGGCAACTATCCCAGTTGTGCTTTCCGACATCGTCCTGAAGCTGCTCGCTAAGACCGCCGAGGAGCGCTACCACACCGCGGTCGGCCTGGAGTACGACCTCCGGCGCTGCCTTGCTGCTTGGGAGGCTCAGCATCGGATCGATACCTTCGCACTCGGCCAGCAGGACACGCCCGACCGGCTTTTTATTCCGGAGAAACTGTACGGGCGAGAGCGTGAGACCGAGACCCTGCTGGCCGCCTTCGAACGCGTCGTAAGCAGCGGCCGACCGGAACTGGTACTGGTCTCGGGATATTCGGGCATCGGCAAGTCCTCAGTCGTCAATGAGCTACACAGAGCGCTGGTACCGCCGCGTGGCCTTTTCGCTTCGGGCAAGTTCGATCAGTACAAGCGCGATATCCCTTACGCGACGGTGGCGCAGGCGTTTCAGGGATTGATCCGCTCGCTGCTTGGCAAGAGTGATGACGAACTGGCCAACTGGCGCGACGCGCTCGGCGAGGCGCTTGGCCTGAACGCGCGCCTCATGATCGACATTGTTCCCGAGTTGAAGCTCCTCATAGGAGAGCAGCCGCCGGTTCCAGAGCTTCCGCCGCAGCAAGCGCAAGGCCGTCTCCAGTTGGTGTTCAGACGGTTTCTCGGCGTCTTTGCGCGGCCCGAACATCCGCTGGCGCTCTTTCTCGATGACCTGCAATGGCTAGACGCAGCGACACTCGATATGCTCGCCGACCTCTTGACCCAAGGGGACGTGCAGCGGTTACTGGTGATCGGCGCATACCGGGACAATGAAGTCGATTCCACCCATCCTCTGATGCGGAGACTCGACGCCATCCGCAAGGCAGGAGCGATAGTGCAGGAGATCAATCTTGCTCCACTCGCCAAGGAAGACCTGCGACAGCTCATCGCCAACACGCTGAATTGTACACCAACCACTGCCTCGCCGCTGGCGGGCCTGGTGCACGACAAGACGGGCGGCAATCCGTTTTTCGCCATTCAGTTCATTACCGCGCTCGCCGAAGAGGAGTTGCTCCGCTTCAATCATGACGTAGCTCACTGGCAATGGGATCTCGATCGCTTGCACGCTAAGGGCTACACCGACAATGTGGCGGAGCTCATGGTCGAGAAGTTGGTCCGCTTGCCAATTGCTACGCAGGCGGCGCTGCAGAGGATGGCCTGCCTCGGCAACGTGGCGGAGGTCAGTCTGCTTTCAATCGTTCTCGGAAAGCGAGACGACGACGTCCGTGCGGACCTCTGGGACGCCGTTCGCCTAGAGCTGGTCGAGCGTCTGGACAGCTCTTACAAGTTCGTCCACGACCGCATCCAGGAGGCTGCCTATTCCCTTATCCCGGAACCGCTGCGAGCCGAGACCCACCTGCGCATCGGGCGGCTGCTCGCGGTGCATACCCCCGCCAACAGGCGCGAAGAGGCCATCTTCGAAATAGTCAATCAACTCAACCGCGGCACCGCCTTGATAACGTCGCGCGATGAGTGCGAGCAGTTGGCGGAGCTTACCCTTCTTGCCGGCCGACGCGCAAAGGTTACGACCGCCTACGCTTCAGCACTCGCCTATCTCACTGCCGGCGCTGCCCTGTTGCCCGAAGACGCATGGGAGCGCCTGCACGACCTGGCCTTTGCGCTGGAATTGAACCGGGCCGAATGCGAGTTTCTGACCGGTGCATTGGCGGAGGCGCAAAAGCGCTCAAC
>JASHYD010000792.1 GCA_030043175.1 Xanthobacteraceae bacterium
GTTCCTAGCTTCGGCTCCGCCGTTTCGAGCGGCGCTTGCCCCCCACTTCCGCGCAGGCAGTTATCACCGAATGCAACGGCTTCCTTGCCGTAGTTTTCGAGCGCGTGCTTGCGCGCCGCCGCATAGCCGTAGATCGCGACCGCCAGCTTCACCTGGTCGCAACGATAATCCGCTAACGCTGAATCACCGAGCAGCACCACTAGCCCAACCCCAACCGCAATGACGAATCTCATCATGTGAGCCATTCCTCTCCGCACGCGCCGCCAAGATTGGGCCACCACATCTTTCTTATGGAAAAACGCAAACCCGCCAGTGCGGCTCCAGCTGATCACCTTCGGCGGTTCGGGTTCTCGACGATCGCCCAGCGGCGGCATTAAGCCTTGTCTGCCGCGCCCGCCTCTCATTCGAGCCGCTCAGCCAATTGCTCGAAGCCCACAGCGATTCTGCGCATTCATTCTCGAGCGCCCGCGTCACTGAAGGTCTCGGCTCGGGCGACGATTCCCTCGACGCGTTCTCGACACTCGTTAGCAAGCGCCAGAACCTTTTGGTCCGGCATTGCAGTCTCCAATAAGCGTGAGGGAATATCACGGCTGATCCAAGACCGCAGTAATGTTCCATACCTTCCCAAGCGCTGCTGATAACACGCGTGTAACCCGGTGGACAAGCTCAGTCGTCTAACGTGCTCCCGCGTAATCGCTCCTCCGCCCGCTGCGCGAAAAGCTCGTAGCCCGAAGCAATTTTTTCCAGCGTGCGGTTGGTCTCGGCATCGACCATGCAGTCGGCGAGCACCCGAATCTCTTGGCTCGATCAATGACCGAATTGATCCTCGTCATCATGGTCATCTATGCCACCATGGTGTACGGCCCTGTTGCGGGATTCCTGGTCGAGCTGTTCCGAACCAAAATTCGCTACACGTCGTTTGGGCCAATGATGTTCGCGATGTCCGCAGGCTTCGGCACAATCTTGCCAATTCCGCTGCAGATTGGGGTATCAGTATCGAGAAATGCCGCGTTCCATTTGCCGGCATCGAACGACCGTCTCGCCGACGCGGCCGGCGCGCCACGGTCGAGCAAGCCGACCAGGCCGGAGCGAGCCGGGGTATTGGAAATGGGCAAGGGACGACTCGAAGCCTTCAGCGACGGCGTCATCGCCATCATCATCACCATCATGGTGCTGGAGATGAAGGTGCCGCACGGCGTCGATCTCGCCGCGGTGTCGGAAGGCGCGCCAGTGTTTTCGGCCTACGTGCTGAGTTTCGTCAACGTGGGAATTTTCTGGAACAACCACCATCACATGTTGCACGCCACGGGTCAGATCGACGGCCGGGTGCTGTGGGCGAACCTGTTGCTGTTGTTCTGGCTCTCCCTCATTCCATTCGTGATCCGCTGGATCGACGAGGCCGGTCTGATGGCACTGCCGGTCGCGGCCTATGGGGTTGTGCTCTTGATGGCGGGGGTCGCCTATTCGTTACTCCAGCGCGCTATCGTCGCCCGCAACGGCCGCACATCCGCACTCGCCGCGGCGCTCGGAAGCGATCGCAAGGGCAACTTGTCCATCGCGCTCTACGCGGCATCTGTTCCGCTCGCGTTTTTTCAGCCATGGATGTCGATTGCGCTCTACATCGCTGTCGCGCTGATGTGGTTCGTGCCCGATCCGCGAATTGAATCGACGGTGAAGTGATCCGCGCCGAATACTACACGAAGGGTAGGGGCAAAGGCGCGCTCTCTTGCGAGCCGTACTCATTGCCTCCCCTGCCGAAGCGCGGCAAAATCCGGACCGGTCCATCTCAAATGCTGCGGTGCACATTCTGAGTCCGAGATGGGTCAGATTCGGCTGTTGCGGCTATGTTGGCCGCACGGCCGGTGTACCCCAGAAAGCTGACGGATCATCCGCGAGCTTTCACCTCTTCGGGTGAAGGAACAATGACGAATCGCATTTCTGATTTTGACAACCCATTGCATGGTAGCCGAACCAGAGCAAGGGTTCAGTGGAACCAGCAATTCTAAAAGTAGGTTGGGGCGCGGTTCTATTCGATTTTCCTGGAGCGCGACCTCCTCGCCACGCTACGGCGCGGCGCCGGGAGGTCGACGCAGCAGGCGCCAGGCTGTCAGGCGAGACCGGGCTTCCCTACATGCCGGCCGCCGGCGGCGAGATGGTCGCCGGCACCTATCGCCAGCGCCTCACGTTGACCTCCGGCCGGTTCGCGATGATCGACAACGGCCTGGGCTTCGCCCTCGTGCCGTGGACGCCGGCGCTCGACCGGCATCTCGGCCGCCATGTCGCCGGCGTCGCCAAGGAGAGCGGCGGGATCGAGTGGAGTTTCGGGCGCAAGCAGGGGCTGGAAATCTGACGGCTTTTTCAGAAAAAACCGGGGTTCGAATCGGCTGGCCCGGTGCATAGCTCAGAGCAGCTGACTCTTAATCAGCGGGTCCAAGGTTCGAGTCCTTGTGCGCCCACCAACGGAATCAAAGACTTAATCCACTTCACGGGGTGACTGCCACCCAGAAAAGGCGACCGGGTGGCCCATGGGTGGCACGACGATTGAGGCACGTTAGAGCTTACCGATGCCGCCGTGCGCGCCGGGTCTGTCAGCGCGAATTCCATCGGCGCAAACAGCTGCGACCAAATGGGTTAGAGACACCACTCCGTCCGC
>JASHYD010000793.1 GCA_030043175.1 Xanthobacteraceae bacterium
CAACATTCGGAGCAAACGTCATCAGGGCAAACCCCCAGAAGGACAGTATTGTCAGTTAATTCATCGTAATGTTTTGTTTTAGTCCAAATCTAATCTGCGACGATGTTGGGCGCTAATCTGGCAGCCCTGTGCATTCAACGCGAGCATGTGCCCAATGACGCGGCTGATCGTTCAGGCGCTCGACCACCATGTCGATCCACGTGCGCTTGAACTCCCTGAAGCTGCCCTTCCGGCCTTCGTTCCACGTGCTGCAATAGTCGCGAACCTCTTCGAGGCAGGCGGGCGGCAACTCGTCGAGAATATCGGCTGCTCGGAATATCGCCTCGACAGCGCAGGCGCGCCGGACGTCCGTGTTCTGGAGCGCGTCTGGCAGGTGTGCGTGGCTCTTCGGCATGTCGATCGAACGCGGCAGCAGGCGTGGAGCTCCGGGGCACGCTCGACAAAGACGCTTGCCACGCTGCCCAAAAACAAAACCCTCCCCCAAGGGCTAAACCAAGGGAGAGGGCCGACAGCTTCTGACTGAGAGAGGGTGTGGATGGTCCGCGTCAGAAGCAGTGCTGTTGGCAGACTGTCTGGTGAGTCCACTGGTTGTATTGGCAGGTGGTCTGGCAGTTGCCGTAGGCGACCCGCAGGCTCGGATGGCGGATGTGGTCCGCTACGCTGGGCTTGGTGGGAGTAGCGTTGGCGGCAGTGGCGACGAACGCGACGAGCAGAGTGCAAGCAAAGAGACGCATGTACTTCCCTCCTGTTGTTGAGGGCTCCCTCTCTGCCTCATCTTCATCGCGCTGTAACTGAGTGAACTTGACTCACATCGAAAAGAAGTATCGCTCGCGGATTTCCCTCGCCAACCATTGCACTCCATCAGAACCCAAAACATTTTTTAGGTACCATCGGGCCTCGCAAAAACGATACTCCCACCCGCGAGAAACTGAGGGTCGATTTGGGAAGCGCTGGGCGAAAGGGAGGACCCAAAAATATGAGACTCTAGCCCCCGACAATCGAGGCCGGGGAGTCTCGGAACGCGAGGGGACTTTTGGCTGGCAATAGGCGCGACCAAGCCCCCAAAACGTC
The DNA here is from genome assembly GCA_030043175.1 of Xanthobacteraceae bacterium. Next base: position 1,072 of record JASHYD010000793.1, read on the forward strand.
CTGCGCTATACAGGTCGCACGCAGGAGCATTTAGTCCCCCTCGCACTCGCTTCGCTCGGCTCAGGTCCTGACTGGCTTTACTCGGCCTTTGCAAATCCAGTTCTGGCACGCTTGGGAAATGGGATGGCCAACATGAGGCTCATTTCGTGCGACGCGGGTCGATAGGAGACAACTGTCTCGCTGCGGCACTAATGGTAGCGCCCGGCGCTTTGTTCTGCCGGCAGGCCCGCTGATGCGAAGGGCCGCTGATGGCGTGCACCGATCCTTCCGTTCGGGTGGGGCCGTGTGCGGACCCGGCGCTGAGAAGAAAAACAAATGAAAACGCCTCACCCGCGTGTTGCAGGGTGGCGCTTGCTTACTCTGATTTAATTCGGCGATATTTTCGATAATCTCCCTGCGGGAAGGTAAAGGTCAGGCCATCTAGCGAACAGAAAAAGTCTTGCTTAGTACCAACGTTGCGCAGGTGCAGCCCATCGGGTTCGAGAACCGGCACGTAAGGTCGCATTCCTTCCCAAGGAAGCTGACGCGACACGGAAGTTCCAGCATCCGTGTGCGTGTACATCGTATAATCGTCATATTGGTAAGCATAAGCGCCTTCACTTATTGTATAGTGACCGAAGGCTGCAGTGCTTGTCTGTTTAGATTCTTGCGTCCGGTCGTGAAAAATCCAGAATACAGCCCCATTGAGGATCATGTAACGGCCAGCAACCTGTGGCGATCGATAGACTACCCCGTCTTTTCTGAACTCCTCCACAGCGTAGACGCCCTCCATACATCTCACATTTTGATTGGTCGGCTGCGCATAGATAGAGGCAAGCTTAAAAGACCCTGTCAGCGTCATCGCTGAAAGCAGGACAGTAATGAGTGACCTTATCATCTCTCCCTCCAGGTGAAACGTGGATATGACAATGACATGTTCAGATGCTGGCGCGAAGGGGTCCCGCCGCAGCGAAACCGGTCTTGGTGAAATCGGTTCTGGCGAACTTGCCAGAGTGCACTGCGGACATGAGACCCGTGCGACGAGGGCCGATATAGGCTACTGTTTCGCTGCTGCTCTAATCGCAACGCCGGTGTCTGTTGCGCTGGCAGGTCCGCTGATTCCCAATGAGCCCGATGGCTCGCGCCGGTTGGCCGGGTCGGGCCGAGAGCGGTCATCCATGCCCCCCTTCCAGGCGCTCTCTGATGTAGTATAGCTTTGGCGATCTTTTTTGGAGGGAGCATTATGAAATTTCCACGCCGTCAAATTCTGCAGCAACAAGTGCTTTTGTTCTCCCAGCCATGTCGCGCGTCGCGAGCGCGCGAGCAGGCCGATCATCAAGGCGGCCAACATTAAGGGCGAATAGATAACCACGTCGCTTTTTTCACAGGGGTTGCGCAATGAAGCTGCTACGAAAATTTCAGCACCTAGCAACGGCTGCTGCCGCGCTCATCGGCCTTTTCGCCATCCTAACTGCACTCACCGGCCACGGCGTATGGGCTCAGACAACCTATCCAGTGCGACCGCTGCGCCTAGTGGTCGGATTTCCACCCGGCGGTACCACGGACATCATGGCCAGGACCATTGGCCAGTGGTTATCGGGACGATTCGGTCAGCCGGTTATCATCGAAAATAAACCAGGCGCCACGACTAACATAGCCGTTCAGGCGGTGCTCAATTCGCCGCCCGACGGGTACACGCTTTACTTTGCGTCGGCATCCAATGCTGTGAATGCCACATTCTATGAGGGGCTTCCGTTCAATTTTCTGCGCGATATGGCACCAGTAGCCGGAATTGCCAGGCTACCTCTTTTGATGGAGGTTCACCCATCAGTTCCCGCCAAAACCGTTGCCGACTTCATGGCCTACGCCAAGGCCAACCCTGCAAAGATCAACATGGCGTCGTACGGGGTCGGCAGCACGAACCACGTAGCCGGAGAGTTGTTCAAGATGCTGACGGGCATCAACATGTTCCACGTGCCCTATCGCGGCGAGGCGCCAGCGCTCACGGACTTGATTAGCGGCCAAGTACAGGTGCTGTTTGGTGTAGCACCCGCCTCGCTGCCCCACATCCAGTCTGGTGCATTGCGTGCTCTCGCCGTAACAACAACCGCTCGATTGGACGCGTTACCTGATCTGCCGACTGTTGGTGAAACTGTTCCTGGATTCGAGGCAAGTACCTGGTATGGTGTCGGCGCGCCAGCGGGCACTCCCGCCGAGGTAGTCGAGAAGCTCAACCGCGAAATCAACGCGGGCTTGGCCGACCCTAACGTTAAGATGCGTCTCGCTGACTTACTTACCACGCCCATGGCCCTGACTCCTGCCGAGTATGGAAGGCATGTCGCAGCCGAAACTGAAAAGTGGGCCAAGGTCGTCAAGTTCGCGGGCATTAAGCCGGAGTAACCTCGCCACTGCACCCTGTAGGCCCTACTGGACCAGCACACCCTTCGGCCCCCAAAGGTCCCCGGCAAAAATCGACAGCCGGTCCCGCTGGCGGCAAGGGGCGCATTGGAATGCAATGGGCTGCGATGGACCCGCTCCGTATGGGACCCTTGGCCTCGGCCAACAGCGACTCCGGCCTATCAGAAGCACGCAACAAATTTCTGACCCGCTGCGCAGAAGAAAGGGACCCGTTGCGCTGTGGGAGGAGCGCGCAGCAACGTTTAGTCCGCCTCGCCTCCCTTCGGTCGGCTCGGGTCCTCGGCGGGTTTACACCGTCCTTTTGAAATGGTCCGGTGAGAATTGCCGAAATGGATTACGAGGTAGAGGCTCATTTCAAACGCGGCGATGTTTCGCTGCTGATCGAATGGCATCGCCGGTGTCCTGTTCCGCCGGCGGGTCCGCTGGTGGCCAATAGGCCGCGCCGATGGCTGCGCCAATCCTTCCGTCAGGGTGGATCGGGCCACAAGCCGACATGGCTGACCCGTCAAGCCGCGGCGCAGCACCACAGCCACAGCCGCGCGTCCGAGCTTTTGACAGCGACACGAAGCCCGTGCACAAGCATCGTGGCTTCGATTCCTGCAAGGGTGTAACGTTGCCGACCATTGTCGCCGCAATCGTGCAACCACTGTCGCAATATTGGACTGGAGTGGCTTTGAGTTTCACAGCAGAAGAGAATCCGTTTCGGCCCGGCGAGTGGTACAAGTTCGCGCGGTTGAGGCAAATTGCGGAGGGGACCATTTGCGCTCGAAAGGCAGATCATGACTTTTCCGGCGAGATGCGAGTGCGAACGTGGGCGAAGCCCTGGAATGAAGAACTGCGTCCGCTCGTCGTCTTTGCAAACCATAAACAATTTCCGGATGATGAT
>JASHYD010000794.1 GCA_030043175.1 Xanthobacteraceae bacterium
CTCCGGCACCCCTTAACGTGACAGAGCCCAAAAGCGACTGGAGCCGCAATGGGGCAAGACCTCGAGCGGACGCGTGATCAGCAAGTGTGCGGAGAAGTCGATGGTTGTGAGCAGTAGACGCCCGCCGATGCAGTAATCTCATTCAAGTCATCCGGCCCCACCTCCGCGGTTCCGAGGAGGGTGGGGCGATTCGCCGCCGCGGGCCGTGCGGGGCTGCGCCACCATTAACCGGCCGGCCGGCGTTTTGCTTTTGATCGGGCGAATGCCCATCGAGTAGTGAAAGGAGACGCGCATGGCTATCCAGATTGTCATGGACAACAGCGGCGATGGCCGGTTTGAATTCGATCCGGCTGACAGTGCTGGCGTCGCTGAGGCGATGGAGCGGTTCAATGAGCTCGTCGCGCGCGGCTACACGGCAGCCGAACGGACCGGGCCTGGAACGTCGCGCAAGGTGACAGAATTCGATCCGACCGTTAGCGAGGTGCTGTTCATACCGCGACTGGTGGGCGGGTGAATTCAGGCGCTTCCTGAGCCCGGCCCCATGATAGTGGGGGTGCTAAATCGCCTGTTTCGAGGTTGGCAAATGGAAGCCGACTTTGCTCAGACGCGGCCTTGTGACTGTGACGCCTGTGTCTCCTTTCGCGTCGTCAAGGCTGCACATGCAGCCCGACGCCTCGATGCCGAAACCAAATCGAGGATCCTGCTGCGGGAATGGCTCACGCCTGAACAGCTCGGCCAATACGCACGAAATCGGTGCTTCGAAGTCGTCGGCTCTAAAACCGGCAAGCGGTATCTCATCCAGGAAGGACGACAGGAGAACGTTTTCGAGCTGGAGCCGCCATTCCGCGGTTGGTGCTTCGCACCCAAAGGCAGCCTCACCACTGGCGACGTGATGCTAGCCCAGAAAATCGCTCTCGAGACGGATGAAGAAGAAACGATGAAGGTGGCCTTGCCATTCTGGGGTGAGCCAGGGCTTCGCCGGTTCGTGAATTGGATGGCTGCGACGTGGGACGTGTGACCGCCGACGTCCGGGCACTCTGCGCTCATGCCCACATAAGGGCATCGTCGAGCGCACTTGCCGGTTGACGCAGCCTTGCTCTGGGCAGAGCTCGTGGCGCGGCCGCGACGCGCTCGGCTACTGCCGCGCCGGCTCGCTGTCGAGGAGTTGACCGGTCCTGATGCGGAGAACCGGAGGCCATCCTCGCCGCCGATCGCCCATCAACTGCTCGATGATCATCTCGGCCCGCGCCGAAGTCAGCTGGTCGACCGCCGGCTCTCCGCAGCCGAAAATGGCCCTCCGTGCTTCAGCAGATCAGGCCGCTTCGCCGCGGGGAAAATCCGTCTGGCGCCGGCCGAGGCGGAAGTATCTGATGCCTCGACTGGTCCTGCTCTGGACCATGGTGCCCCTAACGGCGCTAGTTCCCAGCAGCTGCCTCGCAAAACACGCGCGACGGTTCCTTTACCGGGTCGAGGTGGGTCTCCAGTGCGCCGTTTGCGCCGATCTGCAGGCGCGTCACCGCGCGCCAGTGCACGTCATCGGTGCACGGATGGTCGAGCCGAAAATGCGCGCCGCGGCTTTCGGTGCGCGCGAGCGCGGCGGTCGCAAGAATACGCCCGAGCAGCGCGAGATTGCGCACGGAAAGCGCACTCTCCAACTCCTCCCCGCGCACCTTGTCGGAGGTGCGCGCTCTCTGGTCGAGGCGCATGGTGGGCACATCCTCGCGCTCGATCCGCTCGTACTCCGCTAGGGCCTCCCGGAGCGTACGTTCCTCCCGGATAGGACCAAGCTTGTTGTGCGCCAGTATGCAGCAGTTCTTGCGTACCTCGCATTGCGAGGCGCCGCTGTCGCGCTGCATCAGGTCGGCGAGCCAGGCACGCTCGAATTCCGGAATGGCATCAAGTTCCGGTCGGGCCAAATCGACACGTGCTTCCCTGGCGAGCGCTGCCGCCTTTCTGCCGGCACGTCGACCGTATACCAACGAAGCGGACAGCGCCGAACCACCGATGCGGTTGCCGCCGTGGATGCCACCGGCGGTCTCACCGGCCGCGAACAGGCCTGCGACCGGAGTCTGGCCGTCTACGTCGATCTTGAGGCCGCCAAGCCAGGTGTGGCTTCCCGGCGCCACCTCCAACGGCGTCTTGGTGATGTCGATGGAGCGGTGCGCACAGGTCTTGTAGACGTGCGGGATCTGCTTCTGGATCACCTCCATCGGAACCTTGGTGGCGTCCATGAAGATGCCGCCCGTGTAGGTCGCCCGTCCGGCGTGGATTTCCTTAGCCATAGCGAGGATCACCTCAGAACGGGTCGACCGTTCAGCGGTATCGGGGAAATAGTGCTTGAGAAACTCTTCGCCTTGCTGATTTCTAAACACTGCGCCCGCATTGATGAAGCCGGTGGGATGCGGTGCGAATCCGAATAGCTCCTTGGGTGAGCAGCACATCGCCTGGAAGTCGATCATCTCGATACCCAGCAGCGGAACGCCGGCACGGAATCCGAGCACATAGCCATCGCCGGTCACCTGCGGCGGGTTATCGTTGACGTAGAACAGCCCACTGCCGCCGCCGGTGCACAGAATGACCTGCTGCGCACGATAAATCGCGAGCGCCCCGTTCCGGTAGTCCACGCCCCAGGCGCCGACAACACGGCCATCGCGAGCGAGGAGATCGACAATGGCCGTGATCGAATGCTTCACGACGCCGGCGTCGGCACGCAGCTTGCGGGACAGGACTTTGGTGATCATGTGACCGGTCGTGTCATAGTGGTGACAGGCCCGGTTTCTGGAGTGGCTGGGAAACGATTTGAGATCGAGGCCCCCGTCGGCGCCGCGCACAAACTCCGCCCCCCAGGACTCAAGATCGCGCACGACTTCGACAATGTCGTAGACCCAGACGCGCGCGAGCTCGGGATCAATCAGTTCGCCGCCGTGCGTGAGGATGTCGTGAAGGTGAAGCTCGGGGCTGTCGTCCTCGCCCATGGCAGCGGCGAAGCCTCCCCGCGCTACCGTGGTCGTGCCGCTGGTGGCGCGGCCCTTGGTCGCTTGAATGACGGTGACGCCGGCTTCCGCGCACTCGAAGGCCGCCATAGTGCCGGCCGCACCGCCACCAATGATCAGCACGTCGGTTTGGTGGTGCACTACCGGAATATCGAACCCGTCAAATTTGTTCGGCATAGTCATCATGAATGCCTCGACCCTCGGAAATTACGTCTTCACCATGTCCAAAAACGCGTCCACACAGGCATCCGCGAAGGGCGTGTCATTTACGTGCAGCGGCAGCTCTTCGACCCGCACTGACTTGAGGTGCGATTTGAGAGCACGCACGAAAATCTGGTAGTCTTCGGCGCGCTTCCAAGGGCCCATGTCGTTGCCCTGAAGATCATGTGCGCGGCGCTTCGTGTGTTCGCTGAAACCCTCGAGTGGCACCAGCACGCGTACCGGTCCCTTGGCCGCGTTGATCCGGACGGCAAATTCATGTCCGAGTTTCTGGAATTCCTCGGCATTGGTGCGCATGAGCAGGTTCTGCACATTGTACTGAAAGAATGCCCGTGCCTTGTAATGTTCGGGGACCTGGCCGACCCACAGATTGGCGTGGTCGATCGCGCCCGGAACGATGACCTGCGGGAGGCCGGTCGCGCCTGCAGCGGTCAATCGGGCGCCACCTGCGGAATACACGCCATCGGCGAACAAATCAGTCAGTTCGTGTGTCGTGATATCGACGACGCCTGCCAGTTCGCCAGATGCGGCCATCCGCTCGAGCGACTTGCCGCCGACACCCGAGGCATGGAACTGGATAACCTCGTAGCCGAGGTTTTCAAGGCGTTCGCTCACGCGATCGACGCAGCCGGCGGTGCCGCCAAACGATGAGACCCCCACGAGCGGCGGCTGTTCGGTGGTCACTTCTTGTTTTGCTGTCCAGTTCCGGGCTGCTGCGACCACGGCCAACGCGGCGTTCTCAATAACCGATCTGGTGATGCGGTTGAGTGTGACGTCGCCGATCGACGGATACATCGCCACGTCGCTTTCAGCCACGTACCACTGCACGGCTGCCGTGCCGGCCACCGTGCTTACCACGATTTTGGGAACGAGATAAGGCAATGCACGCATGATCGAACACACGAGACTGGTACCATTCGCTCCGCCGAGCCCGATGACGCCGCAAATCTCGCGTTTGATGAATCGATCGAGCAATATCTTCTTTCCACCCTCGACCATCACCGCGGCCGCATCCTGACGTGAGCATTCGCTCAACCCCTGCCAGGACGCGCCCGCCGCCGCGGCCACGGCTGCGCCTGCCACATCGGCGCCGTCAAGGCTGTGCGACTTCAAGGACAAGTCGACAATCCATGGCGTGACGCCTGCACGTGTCAGCACCTCTGCGACGAACCGGGCCTCACTGCACTTGGTGTTCAGGGTCACCAATACGGCTATGGTCGGTGTCGATGCACTCAAGAAGACCTCCCGAAACGTTGGCTAGATCTCAAGGTCATCTGAGGCGAGTGAGCCAACCATCCGTCATTGAGAATCGATCCCCTCCCCATCAGCGCGATTGGGGATACTATGTAGGTAGGGGCTATCGTCGACTTTTGGCCGAGTAACCGCAGGAGTTCCCCCGCCTTTGCCGGGGTGGCAGTAGCAGTTTGACAATTCCGGAAGGGGCGCATCGGCGCTGTACTCGCCCATCGCGGAAAATCCGGACCGTGAGCCGCCAAGCACATGAAGGGGATTCCATCGATAGGCGAGTATGAGAGCTTAAGTCACACCAAGTGGGAGTGCAAATACCACGTAGGGTCCATTCCCAAGTGGAGAAGGAAGACGTTATTGATCCGTCCGCCTCTTGGGGAAGTGTCTCACAACATTAACGGCGCAGAAGGAAATCGACGGGAGGGGAGGCATCTGCAGCCGTGCAATGTTGATCGCGAGCCCGCCGAAATACCGCGGCGCAGCGGTTTGCGACTCTGACCGATGTGCCGGGAGCTGACATTTTGTGGAAGCCATCTGTGCTGACAACGTCCATCGTGGTGAACAAGCCCTCGTCCTCGATGACGCCTTGGGTCATGACAAGTCCCTTTCCGAGGCGTCGTCCCGCCGAGACCGGCATCGTTCAGGCGCCGACATTTGG
>JASHYD010000795.1 GCA_030043175.1 Xanthobacteraceae bacterium
CACGGCCCAGCCGTAGGCATCGGGAGGATGGCCGGTTCCCTCCGTGTTCCCGTAATACCCTCCGCTCGCATTATGGATCGCGCCTGACAGGCCCCAGAAGCCCCACTCCTGGTCGAGCCGCAGGTTGAATATGGGATCAAAGAACTGAATACCCGCGTCGTCGGGTAGTTCGGGGTTCCCAATTGAGAGCACCTGACTCAGCTGGGCGGCCTCCGCAGTAAAGGCAGGGTTAGTGTTTACAATCAGCCTCCCGCGGGCAGCGGCGGTCCCGCTGTTGTCTTCAAGCGAGAGGCTTGTCGAGAAGCCGTTGCCGAACTGCCAGGTGTAAGCGATTCCGTTGACGCCGTTGGGCGAGGTGTCGTTGCCGAACTTCTGTCCCGCGTAGGTATAGACACCCTGGAAGTACAGGTCGAAGAACGACCGCATGCGGCCCGCCGTAAAGCCCGCCCACTGGATGAACGCGCGCGTGTTCGCGACAGACGTTCCGGCCTGCTGGCCCAGCCCGGCCTGCCAGGCGTCGTTTGACCCCGAGCCGCTCACAATCACATCGAAGTACGAGCGAAGCGTGCCAAATTCGGTCTGCGTCCGCAAGTCGAAGGATGCGCCGGCAAAACGCCCGGCAATCGTGAACGGCGACGTATCTGTGCGGGTGTTTAGGCCGCCGAGATCTATAGCGCCGTTCCCACCTGCAGCGGCGCCAAGCATGAACGGGCCAGACCCGGCCATGTTGTATTCCACCTGCAATTTCGCGAAACCGCCGATCTTGATGCAGGTGTCGGTTCCGGGGACATACCAGAAACCCGCCCCGTAGATGCTGCAAGCTTTCACATACTCAACCGGCTGGGCCTTCGTCGGCAGATCGGCCGCCTGCGCACCGGCCACGGTAAAGATACCCGCCGCCGACCCCAATAGAACACGCTTTACTGGTCTCATAGTACCCTCCCCTCGTTTGATCCCCTGGAACGGGAACCGATCATGTACATAAAGAAGATGTTTATATATTTTTAGTAAAGAATTTATCATAATGTAATTCATACAGCATTGTGGAGCAATAGCCCTCCGCGCTGGCGCGTCTCATTTTCGATAGGTGTTGCCGGAAAATCACGGTCTTATGGAGGTTATTGTTATCCAAAATACATTCAGTTCCTGTATTAAGTTCTTATAACTTCATGAAAAGTATGTGCAATCATTACGTTAGGAATAAGACTAATGCTTCTTGCTTGACATATCTTTTCGGATGAATAAGCATTATGATTAGATAACTTTTTTATTTAATCAGAGGTAGTATTTCTGCACGACAGCATATCGATGCGTGTGGGTTCGGACCTCGCTCGTGCCAGAACCGCGTGAAGAGAAAAACGAAAGCGCCCCACGCCCGAGCCTGGCGTAGGGGGGGCTGGAAACGCCTTACTAGGGGAGTGGCAAAAATGGCTTCAAAAATCGAATGTCCAGGGTGTGGCAGACTCAGTGCCAATTTCATTCAGGGTGTGTGTCGGTCTTGCTATATGCGCGACTATCATCAAAGACATTCCGCTGCGGCCACTACACAGTGCCCTAAGTGCGGCGTAACGAATGCTAATTTCGTTCGGGGTGTGTGTCGGGCTTGCTATATGCGCGACTACCATCAAAGACGTTCCGCTGCGGCCGTCAAAGATAAGCAAATCGTGCCCCCCCCCACGCTCGGTGACAGCGAGCGCCGGCGCCTTTGCGTTGAATGCGAAGCGCCGCGCATATACGCCCGTGGCCTTTGCGTAAATTGTTACATGCGGGGCTACATGCGGGACCGTCAGCGCCAACGCCGGCTTCTTTGTGTCGAATGCGGCGAGCCGGGCATATACTCCCGCGGCCTTTGCCGCAATTGCTACGTCTTGGATCAACATCAACGCCAACGCTTTTGCGTCGAATGCGGAGCGCTGGGCGTATACGCCCTCAGCCTTTGCAAAAATTGCTACATGCGGGGCCGACGGCGCGATCACCGGATGAAGCTTCGCGCCTGTGCGGTTTGCGGGGTGTCGTTTCAGTCTGTCCGGCGCGATGCGCTCTATTGCACTCTAAGCTGTCGCCAGAAGGCGCACCGGGCCGGCAAGGCGCAGCTCCTTCCGAAGGCCGCCCATGTGGACGAGCGGCGCGCGGTTCAGTCGGCCATCGAGGCGGACGCAACCCTCGCGCCTCGTATCGAAGTCGAAGCGTACGCCGTCGCCGATCTCGACCGGCGGCAAATCAATTCTACCATCGAAGAAGTGGCAAAGTGCGGTCGCACCGATGGGGCACTCTTGGGGATTGATGGCCATGTCACCAACCCGATCGGCGCCGAGACGGACAGCGAGTGGGCAATTCGATGGGTTCTCGCGCTCATGATGCTGTGTTCTGACCGGAGCGGCGTCGGCACGGAACCGACCGCAGAGTGACCTCACGTTGGGGCGGGGACTTTGGTGGGGAATGACCGTCGGCGCCCAAGGGGCTCTAAGGGGTTAGGGCTGCGCAACCTCGGTTGTGCTCGTAGAGCGCGATAGAAATCTCAGCTGACCAGTTTCGCAATTGCACTAAACCTCGCGCTCCAGGCCTCAACTCTTACGAGAGTATCCTATACGCCACACAGTGAACAACCATAACATCAGGTCGCTAATCGATCGCGAGCTGGCGAGGAGCATTCGGGCTTGGGCACTCACTCGGATGACTGATACCGTTTCCAAATCAGAGTGACTTTGCGATATAGGGGAACGACGTGATGGATTTGACGAGTGCCGGATTGCGCTCGATGTAGAGTGCGGCGTCCTCAAGCTTTGCATAGACCTCATCCATGGATTTGAGGGCGTAGTTCTTGAAGATTTTTTCGCGAATTTCGTCCCACAAGTTTTCCTGAGGATTCAGCTCGGG
>JASHYD010000796.1 GCA_030043175.1 Xanthobacteraceae bacterium
GTCTGGTACGAGGTGCGCGGGTGCAGGTAGAGAGGCACGTCGAGGTCCTGCATAGCCGCCCAGATCGGGGCGCAGCGGTCCTCATCGAGGTAGACGAGGTTGTCCTCACGATCGACCTGGCTGTAGCCGTTGAACAGCACGCCGTGGAAACCTAGTTGCTTCACGCAGCGCTCCAGTTCCTTGGCGGCCTTGTCGCCGTCATAAACCGCGAGCTGCGCGAAGCCGCCGAAGCGGTCGGGATGCTCGCTGATTTTCTCGGCCAGCGCATCGTTGACGGCGCGCGCCATGTCTTCCGCCTTCTTCTTGTCCGTCACCGCGCCGATGCCTGGACACTGCAGACTCAGGATGGAGTAAGCGATATTGCTTTCATTCATGCTTTGAATGCGCGTCTCGCTGAAGTCCATGAGGCGATCATAAATCTGCTTGAACCACTGCGGAGTTAGGCCGTTGTTCTCGGCATGGAAGTTGATGTCTTCCTGGTCGATACTGCCATCGGGATTCTTTTTCAGGGCTTCCGGAACGAGGAAATGCTCCTCGAACGCAATTTTCTTCAGCGGTGGAAGCGGCGGCAGTGCGCCGGGGCGGGTCAGGTGCGGAACACTCATTGCGGGGCTCCCTGCGGTTATCACGCCCCTCAACCATCTGGATAAACCGCACCGCGCCGTGTTTTGTTCCGCCTAAACCCAGGTATGCCAGTATCTCCTGGAGGTCGCGACGCTCGTTGCCGAAGCGACAGACGGCAAGGACCCCAACCTTGTGATTGCCGCGCTCCTCCACGACGCCATCGAGGATTGCGAGGTCCCGCCCGAACTCATCGCGGACATATTCGGGACCGACGTTGCCGACCTTGTCGCAGAGGTGACCGAGGACAAGAGCCTGCCGAAAGCAGAGCGCCGAAAAGTCCAGGCAGAGACCGCGCATAAGAAACCCGCCCGCGTGAAAATCCTCAGACTTGCCGACAAGACCAGCAACATGCGCGCACTCCTATCGAGCCCGGCGCCGGACTGGTCGGTGAAACCCAAAATGGACTACATCGAATGGGCTCGTAAAACGGTCGAAGGCTTGCGAGGTGCCAATGAGTCAGCAATTTGATGAGGCCGCGCAGGCCGCGGAACGGTCTCTCCTGCCCGGTGGCGGAATTGGCGGCATAAGCGCAGATGACCCCTGGAGGGCGAAAGAGGTGGTGCGAAGCACTTAGACTAAGAGCCGTCGAGGTCGCAAGATTTAAGCAGAAATTAAAATCCAAGGCCGGAAAGGTAGCCAAAAATAGCCAATGCCACGCGGCGGATCACAGCCCGGAGAACGTCGAGGCGGCCGTCAGAAAGGCACGCCGAACAAAACCGTCGTCGCCAAAGCGGCTCACATACTCGCTGCGGCTGGTGAGACTGCAAAAGCGCCGTCCTTCTCCGCCTACGTCCGGCTGTTCGAACTAGCCGAGGATTACGACCGTGAGCTCACCATCGCCCTCGCCAAGAAGCCGCAGAACCGGTCCGAGATTGCCGAATGCCGGGAACGGCTCGCACGTATCCTCAAGGATCTGCTTCCCTACGAGAAGCCCCGCCTGACGACCACGAAGGTCCAGGGCGACAAAGACGCGCCGCTGTTCGACCTCTCGGCGCTCACCGACAACGAGCTCGCGTTCCTGCGGCGCACAATACTGAAGGCCACCATGGTGGCCGAAACACGGTAAGAAATTCGAAGCACTGATCTCTGCCTGGTCGCGGTGGAAATCTCGTCGTTTAGTCATAGACAGCGTTGACGCCCATCGACCTCGAAGGTCCTAATGGTGGGCGCGAGTCTGCTTCCGCACGCTGACCGGGTCAGGGCTTACGAGACCGGGAGTTACATTCCGAAGTTCATCGGGCATCCCCCGTCGTAGACCGCCGCACCAAGAACCGACCCAGCCGTTTTGTTTGACTGGGAGCGGCGACTGGGCTTGGCGCCGCGGCCGGGTCAGACCAGGGCGCGTCGTTCGCGACCACCGTGCGTTGAATGGCCGCCCGAAGCGGGCGCACCGGTCGCTAGCATTTCTGGGAAGCAGAAGCCCGTGGGGTCGGAGCCCGACGCCGGCCCGAAATCGCCTCGAAACGAGTCGCCGTGGTTCCTTAAGACGCCCCCAGGAACAATGCGCCCTGGGCCGCGCATAGAAACATCAGTCTCTTCAACTTGTTAAGTGGTGGAGCCAATCGGAATCGAACCGACGACCTCTTGAATGCCATTCAAGAGCATCTGCCTATCATCGGTCTTCCCAAGCTCGATTTGGCCCTAGAAAGTCCCATTTTATAGACTAGACCCCTTGATCGTTGCTCGCCTGAGCCGTCACCGAACACCGTCCAGAATCTTCCCATAGTCTTCCCAGATTCGAGGGCAAAATGAAACTAACTCCGCGCGTCGTTGCCGGACTGGCCAAGGAAAAAATCGCGCAAGAGCGCATTGTCTGGGACGATGAACTTTCGGGTCTTGGGCTTCGGATGCGCCCGGGCGGATCACGCAATTGGGTCTATCAGTACAAGCTCGGCACGAAGCAACGTCGCATAACGCTCGGCGCTCTATCCGCCGTAGGGCTGGTCAAGGCTCGCCAGACCGCCGGTGATCTCCACGCCAAAGTCCGGCTGGGCCAAGATCCCGCAGTCACGAAGGCCCAGACAAAGGAACAGGCCTCAGAAACGTTCGACGTGGTCGCCAAGCGCTTCCTTGCACATAAGGAAGCTCGAGTCAGCGAAACCTACTACGACGAAATGAAACGCCACCTCTTAACCTACGCCAAAAAGCTACACGGTCTGCCACTAAAGAGCATCAAACGAAGCAATGTTGCCGCCCTGCTATCCGACATCCGCAGCAACCATAGCGATAGTACTGCTGATCACACGCGCGCCTCTCTGTCTAGCTTGTTCGCATGGGCGCTAAAGGAGGGGCTGCTCGGCGACGAAGCCACCAATCCAGTCACATATACGTATAAGGGGAAACAGGGAACTCGCGAGCGCGTACTAACCATCGAGGAATTACGCGAAGTATGGCAAGCGACAGGTGAGGAAACCGACTACAATCAGATCATTCGCCTTCTGATGTTCAGCCTACAGCGACGCGGAGAAA
>JASHYD010000797.1 GCA_030043175.1 Xanthobacteraceae bacterium
GTGGACAACTGGGCGGACGACAATTTCGACCATTCCGGCCTCGACTTCATCGGCGGCGGCAATCTATGGATCTATTCCGATCGGCGGCCGATCGGCGCCGCCAGCATGTCGACCTTCGGCAAGGCGCCGAGCTGGGGAACGGCATGGAAGTCCTTCGTCAAACAGAACGCCGACCGCTTCAATGTCGCCTATCTGCAGAAGACGACGCTCCCCTATGAGGACAATTATCTCGACCTCGATCCGGTGGTGAAGGATCCGATCGGTCTGCCTGTGATCCGCATCACCGCCGATCACAAGGACAACGAGAAGCGGCTCGGCGCTTTCATCCAGGATAAGATGGCGCAATGGTTCATGGAGGCAGGCGCCATTGCGGTTGAGAAGGGTCCAACCGGCACCATGGGCCCGTCCACTCATGCATATGGCGGCACCCGCATGGGCGACAATCGCGCGACCAACGTGGTAGACCGCTTCGGCTTTGCGCACGAAGTGGCGAACCTTGCCATCCTCGGCGCCTCCGTGATGGGCACCAGCGGCGCCCACAATCCGACTCTCACCGCCCAGGCGCTGGCATGGCGCACGGCCGAGCATCTGACGGCGAATTGGAAGGCGATTGCGGGCTGAACCTGTTGCTCCGCCCGCCTGACGCTGACTTGTCGCAAACTGTTCAAACCCGCCACCCCGGATGCCCCTGACCGCAGAGGGGTTTCGGCCTTGCCAACCTTGCGGATCACACCAGCGCCAGGTCGTTCGGCGTCACTCCCGGAAACACTTGCTGTACCAGCTTCTGGTCGAGCCCATAGGCGCGCGCGAACAGGCCGCCGAAAAAGGCGCGGTAGTCGGTCAGCACCGGATAGTCGCGGTTCTGAAACAGTGTGGCGTGGTCGAGTTTGACCTGCTCGCCGGCAATGCGGCCACCTTTGACGGCACCGCCGAGCACCCAGTAGACGCTGCCATGGCCGTGGTCGGTGCCCTTGTTGCCGTTCTCCCGAAAGGTGCGGCCAAACTCCGAGATCACCACCACGAGCGTGTCGTTCCACGTCTGTGGGCCGATCTCCTCGGCAAACCCCGCGAGCGCGCGGCCGAGTTCTCCGATCCGGCCCGCCAGGTAGCCGGTGACGCCGCCCTGCCCCACGTGGGTGTCCCAGCCGCCGACGTCAACGAAGCCGAGATTGAACTGCTGGCGCATCAGGCGGCCGATGCGCCGCGCCGACAGCTCGAATCCCTTGGCCGATACGGCGCCGCGGTCTGCGGCGATCATCTCCTCCGAAATCGTCTTGTAGACGTCGTCGCGGACCTTGAAGCCCTCCGACACCGCGCCGCCGAGCGCGTCTTGCGCGTACATGCTCTCAATCAACCTGGCCTGACGATCATCCACCCCCGGCCTGCCGACCGAGCCGATGGCGATGTTCGCAATCCGGTGGCCGCCACGGAACACCAGCGGCAGCTGTTCCGTATAGGCAATCGGCTTGGTGCGCGTGAGCACGGCAGCCAGCCGCGCCATGAAGCCTGAATTGTAATTGCGAGTGCTGTGCGCTGGCTGGCCGAGTTCGATCGTGTCCTGTGTCTCGAAGTGGCTGCGGGTGAGGTCGTCGGCGGTGCCGGCGAACGGCACCAAGGCAAGCTGCTTTCTCTGCCATAGCGGCAGCAACGACTCCTTGAGCGCCGGATGCAGACCCCAATCGGGCGTCAGCGGCACGGCGGCATCGCCCACGCCGGGATGGGGCCGCGCCACCGCGATGGTCGGCCGCGACTCGTAGTAGAAGCTGCTCGACACCGGGATCACCACATTGGCGGCGTCGTACGCCCCGCGCAGGAACACCACGAGCGTGCGCATGTCGGCCTTGGGGGCGGCCCACACGCGTCCCGCAACCAGCATCGGTACGGTGACGGCGGCCCCGGTGAGAAAATCGCGTCGCTCCATATTCGGTCTCCTCAACGCATGAATTCCGGCGAGGACAGGAACAGCATGTTCCATTCCTGGGGCGACCCCGCCTGGTCGAGCGCGGAGCGCGTCGCCTGGCTCAGCGTCGGCTGCACCGCATTGAAATAGAGTGCGCTGGCAATCTGCGGGAACGCCGGGCGCTCGGCGGTGTCGGGCGGCGGGGCTTTGAACAGGCCGGCGGCGTTTGAGCCGATCGCACGCGCAATCTCAAAGCGCGTCGCCATCTGGCCCGGGCTGTTCCACGCCGCCGCCACCATCGGGTAGCCGTCCGGCGTCGAGTGGTTGTAAAGGCCCTCCGCCAGCCGGTTGAGCCAGCCCATAATCGGCTGGGCATTGAGGACCACCTTGTTGTCGTAGGCGAGCCGTATGGCGGACAGCACGAACTGGATCGGGTCTTTGTATTTGGACTTTGCCGCAAGCGAGGCCGTGAATTCGGGCGACTTGAACATCGTGAGCAGCACACTGACGACGTCGCCGTCGGTGGCGCGAAACGACTGCGCCATGCGCTGCACCAGCGCGTCGGGCGGCGTATCCGACAGGAAATAGGTCGCGATCTTGCGGGACACGAAGGTCGCGGTCGCCGGGTGGCGGGCGAGAATATCGAGCGCCTGCTCGACCTCGACGAAACCGCGCCCCTCGATGGTGTGGCCGAGGAAGTGCTTGACGCCGTAGTCGTGGCGAGCGGGATTGAACTCGAACAGCCCGGAGCGGATATGATCGGGCGGTGGCATCGCGGCGTCGGGCCCAGGCGGCTGAAAGTTGACGCCGACGCCGGTGAGGATGCGGGCGAGTTCCTGCACATCCTCCTGGGCGTAGCCGGAGCCGACCCCCATGGTATGCAGCTCCATGATTTCGCGCGCATAGTTCTCGTTGATGTGGCCCTTCGCATTCTCGGCATTGTCGAGGTAGCGCAGCATGGCGGGATGCGTCGCGGTTGCCCGCAAGAGAGCGCGGAAATGCCCGAGCGCGTTGTGGCGCAGACGCTCCTCGTAGTCGCCAATGGTCTCGCGGATGTCCGACTTGTAGAGATGCACGTTGAAATGGTTGAACCAGAACCAGGTCATCTTCTCGCGCAGCTGATCGGGCGAATAAAGATCGCGCAGCAGGCTGCGCGTCGCGGCCTGCCGGCCCAGCTCGTTGAGGGACTGCTGAAAGGCCTGCTGCAGCGTCTTCTTCTGCTCCGGATCGGGAATCTGGTTGGCATTGCGCTGCTGCGCCGTGAGCGGCCAGACGATTTCGGTCAGCGGCCGAGCAGCGACGGGCAGGCCGTTGATGATCGCCTGGGCGGCGGCCGGCAACCGGTCTTTCGGGCCGGGGTGAAGTTGTCGCTCGAGCCAGCGGTCGCGGCCGAGGGCCGCGAACCCCAACGTCCTCGACTTCTAACTCGCCCGTATTACGCTTAGCTGCAGCTTAAAACCATGCAAACGGCGCCTGGAGGACAGCCATGACCCTCTCCCCAAAGGGTGAATTTTTCGCGAAGCTCGCTCTCCTCGGCGGCTTTGCGGCGCTCGGCTCTTCAACGAC